>JAFGBA010000350.1 GCA_016933395.1 Sedimentisphaerales bacterium
ACCATGGCGCTGATTGATCCGCAGCATTTGGCCTGGCTGCTGGATGAAATTGCTGCTTATGCCGCCGATCCAGCGGGGTGCATGTTGTCCAATCAAGTGACGGTGGATGCAAACGTGGCCAAGGAAGCACGACGGGCATTAGAGCGGATGCTGGCGATTAAATAGGATGTATAGCACGTTCACAAAACTTGTGGGGTGGATTGGCATATTGTGTCTATTGACGGGGTGTGTCTCCCGACCGGGTTTATTTGATTCTACGGAAGATGATTTAGCGGGGGGGCAAACGGTATTGATGGCGCAATTAGCCAAATTGCCCACCGTCAGGCGGATAACGGCATGGCCACTGCCCGATTATATGACTGGGGAGGGACTGACGATTGAAACTGCGCATTATCGGATTCATACCACAGCGGAGGATATACTGATATTGCGGCAGTTGTCATTTTTTCTTGAATCAGCATTTAATGCCTATCAGGAAATAGGAGTAGATGCGGGGCCGGGTGATTTATTAGTCGTTTATTTTTTCCAGGATCGTCAGCAGTGGGAAGTATTTACTCGCCGCTGGACGGGCAGGCAGGCAGGTGAGTATCTGAATATAAAGGCGGGGGCTTATTATTACCACGGAGCATGTGTGGCGTATCACCT
Source organism: Sedimentisphaerales bacterium (assembly GCA_016933395.1). Classification (GTDB taxonomy): domain Bacteria; phylum Planctomycetota; class Phycisphaerae; order Sedimentisphaerales; family SM23-30; genus JAFGBA01. Next base: position 646 of record JAFGBA010000350.1, read on the forward strand.
GGGACGGGGGGCGAATCTGGCGGTATTGGCCCACGAGGGATGGCATCAATTCAGCGATGCGTGTTTTACGTATCGGTTGCCGGCGTGGCTGGATGAGGGGCTGGCAACATCGTTTGAGGGTTTCCGCTGGGAGGATGGTCGGGTGGATTTTGATGTTCGGTTGAATGCCGGCAGGTTGATGGCCTTGCAGCAGTGCCTGGCCGAGGACAAATGGTATCGGCTGGAGGATTTGCTGCGGCTGGATGCAGGACGGGTGGTGTCGCATGCAGCCGGGCAGGCTCAACTGCAAGGCGCTTCACAAACGGTGGGCAGCTATTACGCCCAGTTATATGCTCTGGCGCGATTTTTACGGGAGGATGCCTTCGGTCGCCGGCGGGCGGCCTTTGAGCGGATGTTAGTTGATGGGCGGGAGGGACGCTGGCCGCTGGAGGGTGAACTGCGCGAGGAGGCAATGGCTCGTGACACCGCTCCAAGCCGACGCTGGAACGCCCAGGTGGGGCCGATGTTATTTGAGTATTATTTTCAGCAGACGCCGGGGCAGATGGAGGCGGAATACCGGCGATTTTGTGCGGGGGTGCTCAAGTCGGTGCGGTTTCAGCGGCGGCCTTAAAAAACGCGATTCAAATATGAATAATTCAGAAGTCGTTAATAGCGGGGGTTGACAAGTCCTGCGGTTCCAGCGAAAATGCTTTTCGACTTATTTTCCAGTGGTGAAATGGTTTGTGACGCGAATGGGCGTCCTCTGGAAGGAGTACTACAGGCATGTCAAAGACGTTAAAAGGGGCAACAAGGCAACTTACGTTGGTTACGCTGGTCATTATCGGCGTATGCATATTGGTGGGGGTGTTGGTGGCGAAGGTACGAGCGAAGCATAGCGACGTCATCGTCCTGAAGCTGGCGCATTGCCTGCCAAAAGAACATGCCGTGCATAAAGGCATGGAGCGGATGGGGGAATTGCTCAAGGAGAAATCCGGGGGAACGATGGTTGTGGAGATTTTTCCGAATTCTCAACTCGGCAGCGAACGGGAAACAGTGGAACAACTGCAATTGGGGTGCATCGATGTGACGAAGGTGTCCACGGCGACGCTGGAGAACTTTGTGCCGGCGATGAAAGTTTTTGGGATGCCTTATCTTTTCCGTGATAGTAAGCATTTCTGGGATACGCTCAACAGCGATTTGGGCAAGGAACTGGCCCGCAGCGGTGCAAGCGTGGGATTGCTGGGGCTTTGTTATTATGATTCAGGCAGTCGCAGTTTTTATTCCAAGTCTAAACCCATTTTGACGCCCAAAGATATGGTGGGTGAAAAGGTGCGGGTAATGAATAGCCCCATTGCAGTGTCGCTCATCGAGACACTCGGCGGCAACGCTCAGACGATACCTTTTGGAGAACTCTATACGGCCCTGCAACAGGGTGTGGTCGATGGCGCCGAGAACAATCCGCCGAGTTTGTACACATCGAAACATTATGAGGTGTGTAAATATTATGTGCAAGATGAGCATACCAGTATTCCTGATATATTAATCATCAGCAAAGTGGTATGGGATGGTTTGACGCCTCAGCAGCAGCAATGGGTGCAGGAAGCGGCGAATGAATCGGTGGCCTTTCAACGGGAGCAATGGCGGCTGCAAACCGATCAGTCAATGGAGATCATGAAAAAGGCGGGCGTGGAAGTGATTTATCCGCCCAAGGAGCCGTTCAAGGAAAAGCTTATGCCGATGTATGACAAATTTAGGGATATACCGATACAACTGAAATCGGCCAAGACGTTAGGGGAACTGGTAGAACTTATTCGTAAGGTGCAATAAATATGTTGAAGGCATTATCAAAATTAAATGCGATATTGGTGCGAATTTTGGAGTTTTTTGTGATTGTCGCGATGGCTCTGCTGGTTATCGATGTGATCGTGCAGGTGTTTGCTCGCCAGTTCGGCCTGACCGCTATTAAATCGGCGATTACAGAAGAGTTGGCCATGCTTTTAATGGTCTGGGTGTCGTTGCTGGGAGCGAGTCTGGGTTTCGTGCTCAAATCGCATTTGGGGGTGGATTATTTCGTGGGCAAGCTCGACGGCCGGGCCAGGACGGTGTCGGAACTCGCTGTGGCGATTTTTATCGCGATATTCGCTCTAGTGCTGATTTTCGGCGGCTGGACGGTGGTGCAGCGGACCATTGAAACCAATCAGCGAACGCCGGCAATGGGATTATTGCGCGGATATGCTTTTTATATTGTGATTCCCATTAGCGGCGTGTTAATTGCGCTGTTCAGTTTGCAGATGATTCTGGAAAAGATTCAAGCTCTCGTGCGCGGAGCGGATCATAACACCGCGGCCCAGGGGTAACATAGATATATCATTCGAAAAAATATAAAGGAACGGATCAATGGATCAGCCGATTGTTATTATGATCATCAGCTTTGTGTTTTTGTTGCTGCTGAATGTGCCGATCGCCGTTAGTATCGCCCTGGCGACGCTCCTGACGCTGTTGTCGGTGGGGACGGTGCCGCCGGATATCATCGTGGCCCAGCGGATGTCAACGGGGGTGGAAAACTTCGCGCTGCTGGCGATACCGTTCTTTATTCTATCTGGATTGTTTATGGGGCAGGGCGGCATCGCCCGGCGGCTGATTGATTTCGCCAACGCCCTGATCGGCAGGTTGACGGGTGGGCTGTCGTTCGTGAATATTCTGACGTGCATGTTTTTCGGCGCGATTTCCGGCTCGTCGGTCGCGGCGGTGTCGTCGGTGGGCGGATTTATGATTCCGGAAATGAACCGGCGCGGCTACGGCAAGACCTTTAACGTGGCGGTGACGACCACGGCGGCGACGACGGGACTTTTGATTCCGCCGAGTAACGTGATGATTGTGTATTCCTTGGCTTGTGGCGGTACAGCGTCTATTGCGGCGCTGTTTATGGCGGGTGTAGTGCCCGGCATTATCGTGGGGGTAAGTTTGATGCTGATTGCCGGGATTATCTCGCATTTACGCCATTACGGTTATACCGAAAAGCTTGCCTGGGAGGTCATGCTGAAAGGCGTGGTGAAGGCGATTCCCAGTTTGTTGCTGATGGCGCTGATTACCGGCGCGCTGGTTTTCTTATTTATGAAGGTAAAAGTTGAGAAAATCCCGGTGGGAATGTTTCTAAGCGTGGCAATCGGGTTGATTTTGGCGTGGGTGGCCGAACGAGTCGATCGTAACAACAAGGCGCAGGCCGGGGATGGGGCGGTGGTGCGGAAGAGTTTGTTTTTGTCGTATCTTTTGGCGCTGCCGAGTTTGCTGTTGGTGATTGTCGTTATCGGCGGTATTTTGCTGGGGATGTTCACGCCTACTGAGGCGGCGGCTATTGCTGTGCTGTATGCGTTTATTATGGCGGTGTTTTTCTATCGTGAGGTGAAATTAAGCGAAATTCCCGGTATGTTGCTGAGTTGCGGCGCGACGACAGCGATGGTGATGCTGCTGATTGGGGCCAGTTCGGCGATGTCGTGGATTCTGGCCTATGAGAATATTCCTCAAAGTGTTAGTGCGGCATTGATTGGGTTGTCCGATAATCCGATTGTGATTTTACTGATTATCAATGCGTTGCTGTTGTTTGTGGGGACGTTTATGGATATGACGCCGGCGATTCTGATTTTTACACCTATCTTTCTGCCGGTGGCTAAGAGTTTAGGGCTAAATCCGGTGCATTTCGGCATTATCATGATTACCAACTTGTGCATCGGCCTGTGTACGCCGCCGGTGGGGACGTGTTTATTCGTGGGCTGC
>JAFGBA010000056.1 GCA_016933395.1 Sedimentisphaerales bacterium
CAGGTGCGTTTTACCATTCTGGATCCGGTCGGCCTGGGTGAAAATTTTGCAGGGTTCATGCACGCCTCCGATTATGATGAAGCGCTGGTCGGTCGGCGCATCTGGACCGATGCCGCGCAGATTCAGCAGCAACTGATGGATTTAACCGATCACATGGAAAATGTTATCCAGAAGTATCTGCGCAATGAATACGACACCATCGAGCAATACAATCGTCAGGCGGGCGAACTTGCCGAACCATATCGGTTTCTGGTGATCGCGGATTTCCCCACGAATTTTAATGAAGAATCAGCCCGACGGCTGCGGAGCATAATAAACAGCGGGGCGCGGTGCGGAGTTTATACGCTTATCTTGCGCGACACGCGCCATGAGTTGCCGCCCGGCATTAACGCTGAGGACCTGGTTGGTCGGGGTGTGCGGGTGGTATGGCGCAAGGGATTATTTACATGGGATGACGAAGTTTTTGGGCAATTCGCACTGGAGTTGGATGCGCCGCCGGAGGAGCAGCAACTTACCACGATTATGCATAAGGTGGGTGAAAAGGCCCGCGACGCCGGACGGGTGGAGGTTCCTTTTGAGGTTATTGCCCCGGCGGAAAACGACGTTTGGTCACTCGATAGCGGCAGCGATTTGCACGTTCCCCTGGGACGTACGGGGGCGACGCGGCTGCAATCGCTGCGCCTGGGACATGGTGTAGCGCAACACACGCTGATTGCGGGGAAAACCGGGTCGGGTAAATCAACGTTGTTGCATGTTATCATCACCAATCTGGCGTTATGGTATAGTCCCCGCGAAGTGGAGATGTATCTGATAGACTTTAAACGCGGTGTGGAGTTCAAAACGTATGTCACCCATCACCTGCCGCACGCGCGGGCCATCGCCGTGGAAAGCGATCGCGAATTTGGCCTGAGCGTCTTACAGCGACTCGATGCGGAAATGGCTCGGCGCGGCGAGTTGTTCCGTCAGGCGGGCGTACAGGATTTAGCCGGTTACCGCCAGGCGACGGGACAAATCATGCCGCGAACGGTTCTGATCGTGGATGAATTTCAGGTGTTTTTCACCGAGGATGATAAGCTTGCTCAGGATGCTGCAGGCCTGCTTGAACAACTGGTGCGGCAGGGGCGCGCTTTTGGCGTGCACGTATTGCTCGGTTCACAGACACTCTCAGGCGCATCGGGTTTGGCGCGAAGCACGCTGGGCCAGATGGCCGTGCGTATTGCTCTGCAATGTTCAGAGACGGATTCGCATCTCATTCTCGATGATGACAACGTCGCGGCGCGGTTGTTGAGCCGACCGGGCGAAGCCATCTACAACGAGACCGGCGGCCGACCGGAAGGCAACAGTCCTTTCCAGATTTCCTGGCTGGATGAAGATCAGCGGGACAACTATCTGGGTATGGTGCGGAAACACTGTGAGCAAATTAATTATATACCGCCGCGTCCGGCAATTTTTGAAGGCAACGTACCGGCCCGTTTGGAGGATAATTTCGAACTGACTCGTTGTTGGCGGACGTCTGAAAAGGATAACGGCCTGCCGTTATTGTGGCTGGGTGAACCCGTCGCTATTAAAGAGCCGACGCACATCATCCTGCGGGACCAGAGCGGCGCCCAGGTGCTGATGATCGGTCAACAGCCTGCCGCGGCGATGGGCATCACGCATTCCATGCTGGCGAGCCTGACGGCGCAACAGTCGCCTGACAATATGCGCATTATTTTTCTGGACGGCACGCCGGCGGATGCGCCTTTCGCCGGTCGTTTAGAGCAATGGTTGGAGAAAATACCGCATCCAACGCAGGTTTTCGGTGTTAAGGACGTTGCCAATCCGTTAAATGAATTAAGTGAACACCTCAAACAGCGCCAGCATGACGACGCTCCGGCCATGCCGCGAATTTATCTGGTGGTTTTCGGCTTGCAGCGTTTTCGTGATTTGCGGCGTTCGGAGGATGATTTCAGTTTCTCCCTTGATGCCGATGCATCCGCCCCCAAGCCGGATAAGCAGTTTATTGAAATCATTCGCGAAGGACCGGCTGTGGGCATACACACCCTGGTCTGGGCCGACAGCATGGCCGGTTTGGAGCGATGCGTCGATCGCGCAAGTATGAGGGAGTTCGACAATCTGGTATTGTTCCAGATGAGTGCAGCGGATTCGAGTTTGCTCATCGATTCCCCGGCCGCCAACACGCTGGGGCCGCACCGAGCGCTGCTCTTCAGCGAAGAACGCGGCACCCTGGAAAAATTCCGACCCTACGCTCCGCCGGACGAGGACCTGAACGCCGGGTTGCTTGAGAATGTGCTGCGAAAATGGGCGGTGGGTTAAAATTTCACCTCCGACAATTTCCAGACGGTTCCTGTCCATTCAAAGATTCTTTGGCATTCAACGCGATCGGTGGTGAGGTAAAGTCGGCCATGTGCGGTCAGATCGGGAGCGATCCAGCCGACAACGTAGATATCGCCTGCAACACTTTTAACGCGATTGCGGGGATCGGTTTCGATCATGATAAAATTCCCCGTTGTAATAAAAAAAAGTTTTGCGGGATCTTCACCACTGTCGTCTTTATATCGGTTGGTGGCGTCGGTGTTGCCTTCCAAATCGGCGCCCATGACCTCGTATCTATAGCCGTTATCGGCCTTGTAATTTGCGCTCCAGAGGCCGATGATGCTGCCGTCGGAGGCAATGGTCAATTCCACCTTACCCCGCGAATTATTGTTTTCCTGAGGTTTGATGCGTAAAAACATTGCCTCGGTAAACTGCGGTTGCTCGGGTGAAGGATTAAAAACCTCAGCGCCCTTCGGCCGAACCGCCCCGGATCCGCGTATCCTCCAGTCGTTCACCCATGGAAACTCATCCGGGCGGGATACTTGCATGGCCTGGGTTTTCCGCGCCGGCCGGTAAAAGCTGAAATAGTAAATAATCATCCCGATGGCGATGGTGATTAACAGGCCTAGAAGCAAGGCATATCCGCCCCGACGAGAAAATATGGTCTTCCCTGACGTTCGCGACCGTTCCAATGTCCATTTCATGTCGTTACCCCTTTCTGGTGAAAAAGTTTAGCCGGGGGAATTATAATCCACATTACAACAGCCAGGCAAGCTTAAAAGTCGCAGGTTAAAAGATATGATTTACTATATCGGCGGAATCAGAAAATAGGCGGGGATTTTCCCCCTTGTTCGTTTATGGTCAGCTACGCATCAGATAGTCATCCACCGTCTGGGCGGCTTGCCGGCCCAGGTTAATGGCGTGCACCACCAAACTTGCGCCCCGTACGGCGTCGCCGGCGGCAAAAACACCCGGCGTCGTGGTCTGAAAGGTGCTGTCAACTTTAATATTGCCGCGGTTGTCCAATTCCAGGCCAAGTTCTGTCACCAATGGTCCATGCTCGACATGCAAAAAGCCCATCGCCAGCAACACCAGGTTCGCGGGCAATTCGAATTCCGTACCCGGCAGCTCTTTAAACGTCGTCCGTCCGTCCTCATCCGGCGGCGACCATTCCAGCCGCACGCAGCGCAGTTTGTTGACCTTGCCATTATCGCCCAGACATTCTTTGGTGAGAATAGACCACATTCGTTCGCAGCCTTCATCGTGGCTGCTGCTGGTTCGCAAAATTTGCGGCCATTGCGGCCAGGGATTGTTTATCGACCGTTCCCTGGGCGGCTGGGGCAATAGTTCGATTTGTGTGATACTTTTGGCGCCCTGGCGATTACTTGTGCCGACGCAATCGCTGCCGGTGTCGCCGCCGCCGATAACCACCACATGCTTGCCTTGGGCGGTAATTTCCATAGCGGGATCGATGACATCGCCGGCGATGCGGCGATTTTGCTGAATCAGGAAATCCATCGCAAAATGCACGCCGTCAAGGTCCCGTCCGGATACATTCAGATCGCGCGGCGCCCATGCACCGGCGGTGATTATCACCACATCAAACGTTCGCTGCAGATACCCCGCTGATATATCCACGCCTGCATTAACATTGCTTTCAAAACGCACGCCCTCAGCCTTCATCTGATTAATACGCCGGTCAAGAATATGTTTTTCCAGCTTGAAATCGGGAATGCCATATCGCAGAATGCCGCCGACGCGGTCATGCTTTTCGAAAACAACCACTTCGTGGCCTAATCGCGCCAATTGTTGCGCCGCCGCCAGCCCCGCCGGGCCGGAACCGATAATCGCGACTGATTTTCCGGTTTTTTCGGCGGGCGGTTCGGGTTGAATCCAGCCTTCCTTCCAGCCGCGTTCGACAATTTGCAATTCCAGGTGACGAATCGTCACCGCCGGAGCGTTGATGCCCAGGGTGCAGGAGGCCTCGCATGGCGCCGGACAAATACGACCGGTGATTTCCGGAAAATTATTGGTGGAATGCAAAATCTCCAACGCCCGCCGCCATTGGCCGTGATAGACCATTTCGTTGAAATCGGGGATACGATTATGCACCGGGCAACCGAACGTATGGCAGGAAGGAATGCCGCAATCCATGCAGCGGGCGGCCTGTTTGGTGATTTCATCCGGATTCAGCGGTTGCTCGATCTCATGGTAATCGCCCAGTCTTTGCTTTACGGGGCGTTTGCCCGGGTCCTGACGATCATATTCCATAAAGCCGGTGGGCTTACCCATAATACACCTCCTCGGTCGCGCTGACGGTTTCATCATCGGCATGAATCCGCCGGCCCATGCGCTCCAGGGCCTTGCGATAATCAATCGGCATGACCTTGACGAACAGCGGCAGGTGCGTTTCCCAGTTGTCCAGAATCATTTTGGCTCTCTCGCTGGCGGTGTAATGATAGTGTCGTTCGATAAGTTCCCGCAATCGGCGTTTATCATCTTCGCTCCATACGCTTTCCAGATCGACCATATCCAGATTACAGCGGGTGTCGAACAGTTCGGTTTCATCGTACACATAAGCGATACCGCCCGACATCCCTGCGGCAAAGTTCACGCCTGTTGCACCCAGCACCACCACCACGCCGCCGGTCATGTATTCGCAGCCGTGGTCGCCCAACCCTTCAACCACGGCTTGGGCGCCGCTGTTGCGGATGCCGAATCGTTCACCGGCCATGCCGTTGATATACGCCTCGCCGCCCGTGGCGCCATATAGCACCACATTGCCAACGATGATATTGTCTTGTGGCCGAAACCGAACCCCGTCCGGCGGCGTCAGGATAATCCGTCCGCCCGCCATGCCTTTGCCAAGATAGTCGTTGGCGTCACCTTCCAGCCTGATGGTGATGCCCGGAGCCAGAAATGCCCCTAAACTTTGTCCCGCCGAACCTTTGAAGGTCAGATTAATTGTGTTATCAGGCAGTCCTTCCGGCCCCCAACGTCGCGTGATTTCGCCGGATAGAATCGTTCCCACCGTGCGATGAACGTTACGAATGGGTCGTTCAATGGCGACGGATGACTTGTTTTCCAAAGCAGGTTGTGCCTGTTTAATGAGTTCATGGTCCAGGGCTTTTTCCAATTCATGATCCTGTTGGCTCACGCATCGCACCGGATGGGAGCCGTTGGCGGGTCGAGCAAGAATCCCCGATAAATCCAGTTGTGCGGCTTTGGTGTGTGTGACAGTCGGATCTTGTTCGAGCATATCCACCCGGCCGACCATCTCGTCCACCG
>JAFGBA010000351.1 GCA_016933395.1 Sedimentisphaerales bacterium
GCAACGGGTCAGCACCACCGATCCGGATGCTCGCTTGGGCAAGAAGTACGGCCACACGACCCTGGGCTATAAAGACCACCGGGTGGTTGACGACCGGTGTGGGATTATTACGGCGACGCTCACCACGCCGGCGAACGTGAATGATGAAAAGCTGCTGCCCGAGGCGATGGAGGCCCATCAGAGCCATACCGCCACATCGGTGCAAACGGTGGTGGCGGACAAGGCCTATGGTGTGATTGACAATTACCGTTATCTTCAAGAAGAAGGCATTACGCCTTGTATTTCCCATAAGCGGCACCCCAACATCCATCCCGAATTGTTTGACCGGGATCGCTTTGGTTACGATTCTCGAAAAGACGTCTATCTTTGTCCGGCCGGTCATGGTCTGAGGCGGCGCGGGTCCGGCGCCGAGGTTGAGACCCAGGTTTATGGCATAGACCGTAGCGTGTGTGAGGCTTGTCCCTATCTGACTCAATGCGTCCACTCCGATACCCAGGGCCGCACGATTTCACGCAAAGCGGGCACCGAAGCGATGGAATGGGCGGACGCCTGCCTGAGTCGGGTCGAGCGAAAGCGGTTATTGGCCCGCCGGAAAGCCAGGGCGGAAGGGTCTTTTGCGGACGCCGCCAACCAGCACGGCTTCAAGCGAGCGCGCTGGCGAGGGCTGGTAAAGATGACGATGCAAAATCTGATGATCGCGGCGGTTCAGAATCTCCGCAAACGGATGCGTTACGCGGGCTTGAGCGGCGTTCCGTCCGTGGGTCGTGTCCCCGGCCTGTTTTTAGGACGTGTTTTTGCCCCCTTTTTTGGTTGAGCGAGTTGTGAAAAGAAATTTTGGCGCTGATACGCGGCGCAGGCGGCCGTTTTAAAGAAAACGTGTTAATCTTGCCGTATAACAACAGGATCGTATTGGTTAGATAAAAAGTGCTTTTTGGGCAACACGCCCTGAAGGCTGGCCGTTTTTTCGCACCCAAATACCATTTTTGATAAGGCCAAGCTAAAGCTTGAACTCCAAACAGGTTTTCCGCAACAGGAATTAATTACTCAAACTGACCATGGGTCAGTTTGAAGATGCAAAAATCAAAATGATGCAAAATTGCGGAATCCGCCTGCGGCGGACGGCTAATTAAAACGATTTCTTATTAGCACATAACCCTCTGTCGAACAAAGATTGACATAACTTTATATTCAAAAATTCGTTTAGTTTGAGTAACGAGGATAATTAACAAATGAACGGCGAGCATGAAGATTGTGCGGTTAATAAGAGGGAGGCGGCTGCAGGTTGGGTGGGGAAATTTACCCAACTAAGTGAAATTCTCGCTTATGACTTACGCGTCTTTTCGTGGCCGGTGTTATCAATACCTGCGCTGTTTACCGTTGTCTGGGCATGGTTGTATGCGCAGGGGATTCTTACCGCGCCAAAAGAAAAACTTGAGATCGTTGGGCTTAGTGTGATACATGTTGCTTTGGCGATAGCGCTGGTGCGGTTGATGCTGGCGCGGCATGTGTATTTCATCTGGCTGGTGGGATTGTCGGGAGCGTGTGTGTGCCGGGAATACCATTTCGCCGGGACGTCAACGGGAATCTATGTTGTTTTGGCAGTACTGTTATGGTCGGCGTGGTGGTTTTATGGGGCGATGGCGACATATTTCCGAACGCGCTTGGTGGTGAACCTGCTGGCGGCGGTATTTTTATGCTACATTATTTCGCAAATGCTCGACCAGCAATGGTGGCGATTCCTTATAGGGGTTCCGGCATGGTCCAGTCCGGTAGAGGAATCGCTTGAAGTTCTGGGGCACGCTGGTCAGGTTTTACTGGTATCGTTATCGCGGCAACAACGGCTCCAGACCACAATTTTATAAAAAACACACGGATATAATTAATCCTCACCGCCTTTGGTTGGCGGGTGGCCAAGGAGGTTTTTGTCGTAAGTGCTCTTCATGTAGGCCTGTTTGCGGGTGGGGATTAAATCATTAAATGAATCTAGTGCTTTAACAGGAGGCACCGATCGGGATGTTTTCATGCGAAGCGTAATGATTTCCTGAGGCTTGACTTTGAGGTTAAAGGGCGACTGATCGTTGAGTGGGATTTTATTTTCTCCGAGGAGATTGGTGCGCCAGGCCTCAGTTACGGGGGCATTAATGGTTACGCAAACGGAGCCGGATTGCTGTTTGGTTTCGAGCAAACGAATTTCCACTTCATCGTCCGCGCGTCGCAAGGCCTGCAGCAATAAATTGTCTGAAATTTCCATAAAAGACGGCGATTTTTGCCGCGGCCGGCCACGAAAGGCGAAAACCGGCGTGTTGTATTCCTGGGCCAAGTGGGCCATACGAGCGGGCGAGGAGGCATCCGCATGTGGCACAAGGGCGTATTCATAGCGCTGCACGCCCTTATCGTTCATCCAGTTGACTTCATAACCATAGTAGGCGCCCGAGGCGTTTTGCATCAGCAAGTACACGGTATTATCCACTACTTCGCGGGCCGGCGTGCCTCGGTCCAGCAGGGCCATGCCGCCGCCATCCTGGAATTCATAGTCCGACCAGCCGATGACGGGAATGACGCCTGCGGTCAAGGCACCCTGGGAAATATCCTGGGGCCAAACACCGCGAACGAAACCCGACGGAATAGCTCGGTACATGGCGGAAACGGTCGGGGCCAAGGGAAATTCGGCCGAAAGAATCGTGCCTGGCGTGAGGCCGTGAGTTTCGGTGACAAAGTCGATACGCGGTGAATTTCGGTAGAAGCGAACGATGCGGCGTAACAGACGATTATCCTGGAACGAAGAACGAATATCGACGATGATCGCCAGCGACCCATCGGTAACGGTGATGGCGGGTTTATGGACGCTGGAAGTGGTTAGCGGTTTACGCTGTGTTTTTTCACCCAGGATGTGGGGATTGGCGTCGCCTTCGGCCAGGATAACATTAGCAGGTCCGGCGAGCAGTTCGCGGTTGTCAGCGTTAAGTTTGAGGCTTACCAGGGCGCCGGTTTCGGGATCAATTTTCGCTTGATAAAAATCTGTTTGGATAACATCAGGCAAAACGGTTTTCGTAACCGAAGTTACCAATGAATACCTGGTGAACATAGGTACAAACGACAGTGGAGAAATCTCATTTTGCACCAATAAGGTGCGGCCATCTTCGGCATACTGACAATCCGCATCAGACAACATCATGCCTTCATCGAAAGTAATTGCAAAAGGCGTTTGGCGTTTTTGACCGAGTGGATTGAACAAGGTCACGGTGTGATCAGCAGGGATCATCACGGTGGACTGTACTGAATCAAGCACGCTTTCAGCCAAATCGTTGATATAAACGAAACGATCCATGGCGTCCCAGCTTTTTTCGTGCTCAAAAGGGCCATCCACGGCCGTACCCCATAAAGAATTTCGGTCCATATTCAGGGCGAGAAGCATCCATGCATCGGAAAACGCCTGGGCGGGATAGGTATTCTGCACAGTCATCTCCGCAACGGTCGCCAGGGCCTCGGCGGCGAAAAGAAGATGCTCGTAATGGCGAAATAATTTTTTATAGGCGGGTGAATTTATCCAAAACGCCGGCCAGCCGTAGATGCCGGAACTGCCCGTGACAGTGGGAATGGCGTCCGGGTTCGCAGCCAGCATCGGTTTGATCCGGTTCATGTAATCGGTGAACGTCGCCATGTGGATGGGCATGTCGGGGGCAAGGTTATTCCACTTCTCGATGAGTTCTTTGGGATAATTTTTATAAGCGAAAGGCGGGGAGTAATCTCCGTAACCACCAAGAGCAGCCACGGGAAAATTATCCGGATAGCGTTTGCTGTTTTCTCGCACGGATTGGATATGTTCGGCTATTTTGTTATCGCTTAAAGGTTCGGCGTCACGAAAGAATTCCCAAAAATCCATATCAACATACATTCCCACGCATACGCCCAGGGTGCGCGAACCATCGGGCGATTGCATCCAATGCAGCGGAGAACCTTCCCGGGCATAGGTGTGGCGCACATCCCGCGGCCAAGGGGGCGCGGTGGGGTTAAAACGGCAATATACCATCGCATCCAGACCCAGGCCCGATGTTATTTGCGCCATTTGTTCATGCCAACCAACCGTATCTATCATCCAAAGATACCGCGGATGCAAATTCATAACCTGGCGATACCATTGTAAACCCTGGATGCCCTGTTGAATAAGGGCTTCGCCGCCGGCGAGATTTACTGTCGGCTCCACCACAAACGCGTTGACGGCTTCGCAACGGCCTTGCTTTACGCGCTCCATAAATTCCGTAAAGCGGTCGGGCGTAAACTCCCGCATGGCGATCAGGTGAGGAATTTCCGACAGGACAAATTTATACTGATCATCTTCCGTCAATTTATTCAGATGACCCAAATAGGTATTCAGGCAATAGTTGCGTTCCCGGGCGTATTCCACCAGCCAGCCCATGCAGGCAGGGTGAAAATTAGGGATCACATACACATCTCTCACTTCCGTGGCTATCGCCCGGTGCGCCAACAGAATCACCAATAATACGACCATGCTCCGAAAAGAAAAGGACATGCAATTCATCAAGTCAACTCCCAATATGAATACATATTTTGTTTCGTCAATACACTTATGGTTCAAGTGAATTGGCCCAGCCGATGAATATAATCGCTCCCAGCAAAACGACAAGGCCCAATAGCATGGTGCGCAAGGGTTTCCCTCGCCCTTGTTTCCATTCTCCGGTGGCAATGCCCCAAACATTGGATATGAGAATGCAAAAGCCCATGTATATAGCCCAACCTGCGGATTTCCCCAGTGAACCCATCATGATCGCCGCCCTGCCATAAATAAAAATGGAACTCACCCAGATAATTCCCATCAAAGCCGCTAGAAACCAATGGCTACTCGTCGCCGGTTTGCTGTAATTTGGCCAGGTTCGGTTGCGCGTAAGCAAGACGCCGCAATATATCAGGTTGACCAGCAAGCCGCCCAGCAGCGTGAACGCCCACAAGGCGTCAGCAGCGCCCGCCTCGGATGCGTTGCGGGCCATAGCGGCCTCTTTTATGCCATCTCCAAACGCAAATGCTATGTTGAGCATGGAACTGAATATCCCTCCCAGGATAGCCAAGACCAAACCCTTAATAAAATATCCGTAGGTTTGTTTGGCTTGTATATCATCGGCGTTTGCAATGGCGATACGGCGTTCCTTCATGCGTCCGGCCAAGGCGCAAATCACTATGCCGGTAATCATTATGACAATTCCGCCTACGAGCGTCTTGCCCTGCAAGGTGCAAAATATAGAAGGATTTCTGAAAAGAGGAAGTATAGCTCCCAGAACAATAACAATGCCTATGCAAATGGAAAAAGCCAGGCTCATGCCTATTATGGATATACTTTGGCCGAAAGTGACGCTGCCCAAACCCCAACCCACACCGAAAAGAAATATCAACATCAATGATTTAGGAGCGACCTGGGAGTAAATCGTCATTAAATTCCCCGCTGTTGAAAATCCAATCGCCCAAGGTGCTATCAATAATGCCACAAAAGCCCAAACCAACCAGGTGTTTTCCCAGGCCCATTTCATCGTTTTTTTCATGGGCAGCGAAAAACTCCCTGTCATGATTCCCGCAACCAGCGCCAGTAAAAATCCGAGATTGGCATCCATAATCTTATTCCTGCTTACTAAGGAAAATTCCACATCTGAAGTATTTTTTACTCACTTCCACCGGTTGTTATCAGAAAGTCTTGTTAACAAAGGGAATTATCCCAGATCAGGTAAATCAAATTCACCCAGATCAAGCGGATAATTACCATATTCCCGGAGTAATTTGATAATATAATCGTATGTTTTTCCAGAAACGTCACCCGCCACGGAGTGGTCGGAAGCAAAAATGTATCCTCCGTTTTTGGCGGCGTTAAGTTTACGCAGGACTTCTTTTCGGATGAACTCTTCATCGCCGGTTTCCCACACCTGGATATTACTGTTGCCGTATATGCCAAGCTTGCGGCCATAGCGCCGTCTTAATTCAACCGCATCCAGACCGGCTTTGGCTTCAAGAGGATTCAGGGCGTCGATGCCTATTTCGATAAAATCATCAAATATTTTAGACATATCGCCACAGCCGTGATACATGACCATAAGACCTTGGGCGTGAGCATAATCGGTGATGGCCTTAACCCAGGGTTTGTAATACTTACGCCAATAATCCGGCGAAAAAAACATATTATTCTTATAAGCCACGTCGCCCCAAATCACAAATCCGTCCAGATAACGCCGGCCGGCGTCAATTTGGGCTTTTGAGCAATCGAAATAAAATCGACCGATTCGATGAATCATTTCCCCCATCCGCTCCGGATACATTCCCATCCAGAGCATTTTATTTTCCGGCCCGATCAAGCGAGTCAGGCATTCACTGCATTCTATAATGCTGCCAAACACCGCAAATTCAGGCCAGTATTTTTTTACTGTATCGATCCAGGGAGGAGAATTTCTCTCAAAACCATCCCCTACGCCGGCAATCTGGTTATCGCCGGCCTTATAATAACGACGGCGGTCAGCGGGACTATCAAATTCAAGAGCTTCGAGCTTGTCGATGGTGTCGGTTTCAAAACCAATAAATTCCGGCATCGGCGAGGAAAATTTCTTGCGTAAAATCGCATCGAAGCCGGTTTTAACGATCACTTCATTGTCATTTTCGCGAAGTGTTTCGAAGGAACGGATAAAAGGATCCATATTCGGGACGGTAACTACAAAATCAAGATCATAATACACATACGGATCAGCATCACCGGGGAGATGTAACTCACTTCTCCAGGAGCGAAGAAAATCCCCCCAGAAAAAATCCGTCACCGGCACTCTATCCGGCTTTTGATGACGCAGCGCCGTTTTTAGCCTTCGGACCTTTATCTTCGCCTTTTCGGGCCGTTGAAAATTTTCAACAGTTTTTGTCACTTCTTTTTGCACCATAATAGAACTCTTTTTATCATGCTCCACAAATAATCAAAATATTATAATTACAACATACAAGACTCATTTTAATCACAATGAAAGACCTCCTCCATTGCCGCCCACCATTCACCGTCAGCTCTGTCGGGCAGAGGTGTATGACACGGTTTACATACGCCCCACCATTTTTGCGTCATGGGATCCACAGCCATCCGGGCCATATTCGCCTCGAAATCCCCGCCAATATACTCGAAATAACTGAATAAATAATAATTGCCATCCGGCAATCGGCGTAAATAAATGGAATAATTCCTGATATTGCATGCCTTAATCATCTCCAGGACATCGGGCCAAACCGCAGTGTGCAATTGCTTGTATTCATCAAGTTTTTCCTTGTGTACTTCTATTATGGCCCCATATCGTTTCATCGCCGACTTTCCTTTTACCATGATCATTAAAACATATTAGCATTGCAAAATATGAATTATATAGGGACACATGAGATAATCACTAGAAAATAGATCAACATGTGTTTACACAAATCCGACTATTATTGATACTAATACGACCTTTTTCTTAATGTTCTTAAATATTCCCCCTGATTGAATAGAATGCCGTATACACATTAATTTTATAGCTTATTTACACAAATAACTTCGCTCGATAGCTTTAATAAATATAGCCATAATGTAAAATTGCTTTTATTACCACCAATTGTAGTGCGCATGCGGATATCGTACTATCATGTCATCAAAATGACGCAACTCCACATGGCCGTCAACAAAAGTGATATTACCCCCCGTAGGTTTGCCATCACGAAGGTGATTTGTCCGATCATAAAGTTGCACAACACCGAGCATTCCTCCCGGTATTTCGGTAAATACAGAGTCAGGATTTGGTTGTATACTCAAGGTAGCATCAACAACCATTTCCATCGCTGAGGGAAATCGCACCGTTGTTTTTCTCAAAAAATCCCTGGGTGGATTGGGAGGATCATTAATTTTTCGATATTGCTCCTCCCATGAGGTTGGATTCTGTTTATCCAATAACCAAAAGTAACCCGTAACGCGATAATAACTTTTACGCAAGGCCGGATCATCCGGCTCCTGACACGCGCTTGAGGGTGTATTGATCGTCAAGTTGGAAGGCACCCCGATATTAAAGTAAGCTTGATAAAAATTCCAGTAAATCAACTGGTCGGCAGATTTATGCCCGTCACAGGGACAATAAAAAGTATCCGGATCTCCACCGGCTCTAATAACAACATCCGTCGTATAATACGCAATATCCCAAAGCCAGGCGCCATTTTGGTTTAACGGCAGGTTGCCTTCATTATCCGAAGCATATATCCATAAACTTGTGCCGATGGTATGCAAATTAGATGCACAAACCGTAATGCGGGCCTGTTCTTTAGCCTGCATCAGCGCCGGCAGCAAAATCGAAACAAGCAGTGCAATGATGGAAACCACAACCAGTAATTCAATTAAGGTGAATCCGTTCCGATCTCTATGGATTAAGGGTTTTCTGCTTTTTCCATGAAGAAATTGCATCGCAACCTTTTAAACCTTTCTATGGCTTATAAAATCCAGCAACAATATCATCAAAAACCAGGTTCGCGGCCAACCGGGCGGCCGGCCGCGAACCCACGGCATGTAATAATAATTCATCATAAATAGCAACTCACCTAACCGATAACACATATACTACTGCCGAACTATTGTTTTGCTTGTGAACTCGGCTCAAATAGAATCCAACCGACCCGATTTCCATTCCTGCACCGACGGATATAATTCATATTATATACTGAATGGCACTGACATAATGCTAACTGTTTTTGGTCCAACGAGTTAATAAAAAAACCTCCTTTTGCCGATACAGGGATTATTGCACA
>JAFGBA010000352.1 GCA_016933395.1 Sedimentisphaerales bacterium
ACCTGCGGCCCCGGTTTGGCGGAGTATCTCCAGGCAGAGCTGACGGCGTTAGGCTTTCCTATTCTCGACACGCACAGCGGCGGCGTGCTCACTCGCGGGTCATTGCTGGATTGCTACACACTTAATTACCTCCTGCGCACGGCTTACAGCGTACAATACCTGCTGCGGGAATTCGGCTGCGGCTCGCCCGACACCCTTTATAAACAGGTCGGCTGCGTCGATTGGGAAAATTACATCGCTCCCGAAGAACACCTTTGCATCCTCTCCCGCGTCAACACCCGCACGGTCAACAACACCATGTTCCCCAACCTCAAGGTCAAGGACGCCATCGTGGATCGCATCCAGCGCAAGACCGGCCGCCGCCCTGACAGCGGCCCCGACCGTACCGGCGTCGTGGTCAATCTTTACTGGCATGAAGACCGCGCCTGGCTCTACCTCAACACCTCCGGCCTGAAACTCTCCGACCGTAATTACCGCAAGATGCCCCACAAGGCCCCGCTGCGGGAGACGCTCGCCGCCGCCATCCTCATGGCCGCCGGTTTTGATGGCGCCCAGCCGCTGGTCCTACCCATGTGCGGTAGCGGCACGCTGGCTATTGAAGCCGCCCTGCTGGCCCTGAACAAACCGGCCGGGAGTCTGCGGAGCAACTATGCTTTCAAGCACATCAAAGGATTTGAGGAAGCGGCCTGGGACCAGGTGCGTCTGGACGCCCGTCAGAATATAAAAAAGGGTTCGCCCGCCCCCATCATAGCCACCGACATCGACCCCGTTGCCATCGACGCCGCCCGCCAGAACGCCCGCACCGCCGGTGTGGAGCATTTCATCGAGTTCGCTATCTGCGACTTTGCCGCCACGACCATCCCCGCAGCACCCGGCCTGATTGTCATGAATCCTGAATACGGCCTGCGCCTGGGCGAACAGGAAAATCTCGAAAGGGAATACACCCGTATCGGCGACTTTCTTAAACAGCGCTGCCCCGGCTGGCGTGCCTATATCCTCACCGGCAATAAAATCCTCGCCGGCAAAATCGGCCTCAAAACCTCCCGCCGCCTGATCTTCTTTAATGGCAATATCGAATGCCGCCTGCTCTGCTATGACCTCTACGCCGGCTCAAATCCTTCCGCCAATATAACGTAATACTTGCTTTTGCCGGCTCGTGGCGGTATCTTTAAATTCTGATTGGGTTCCGTGTCTTTATCCTTCACTACAATGCAGGAAAAGATTTGCTATGAAAAAAATATATTCCATTCTTCAAGCTCCTGTTCTGGCTTTTTATTCGGCGGATTTTTACCGAGATGTCTGTTTCCGCTGGAGAGGTGTGGGATTCGGCTACCTGCTGTTGCTTCTGATTGTATGCTGGATTCCGCTCATGGTTAAAATTCAACTGGGTTTCTCTGACTTTGTCGATAATGAGGCTCCCAAGATGGTCTCCCAGATTCCGCCTATCACCATCAAGGATGGCGAAGTCTCCACGGATGTCGAACAACCTTACATCATCATGGATCCTAAAGAGCAAAAACCCATCATTATTATCGACACCACCGGAACCGTTACCTCCCTGGCTGATACGGAGGCTATTGTCTTATTAACAAAAACTCAACTCATTAATCGCCAGGACGATTTTCAAACACGCACGTATGATCTTAAAGATATCGACAGTTTTCAGCTAGATCAGGATCGCATCAACGGCTGGCTCAAGACCGCCAAAAAATATCTGATATTGTTTTTCTTTATTCTGGCCGTTTTCGGCTCCTGGATCGCCCGCATGGTTCAAGCCCTGATCTACGGCGCTCTGGGATTTATTTTCTGCTCCATGTGTCAATGCCAACGGTCCTACGACGCCCTGTTGCGTCTGGCCGTAATGGCGGTCACACCGGCCATCATCATCAAAACCATCGTCAGCCTGACAGGTTTTCACATTCCCATGGCCTGGCTGTGGTTCTTCCTGCTGGCCATGCTTTACCTCTATTTCGGCGTTAAAGCCACTAGCCAGCACGAGGACCGCCCGCCGCAACAATACCCCGATTCCTTTTATATGCCTCCTCCCAACCCGGAGCCATAGGAGAACAGACCTCAAAATGATTTATGCGTGTTTATCGCGCTCTCTATACCACTTGCATCATAGAGATTGAGGCGTTAGACTGAAATTTGTCGTTTAGCATTTGTTAGTTCAGTAGTTATGCATGAGCGAGGGTTTGGATGGCGTCGAAAACACAATTTGATCAGGAAACCTGGCGGGTATTTCGCATTATGGCCGAGTTTGTGGAGGGCTTCGAAGAACTCAGCAAAGTAGGTCAGGCGGTCTCGATTTTCGGCTCAGCACGAACCCTTCCGAGCAGCCCCTACTACAAGCTCGCTCAGCAAACCGCCGTTGAGGTCGTCCGCGCCGGTTACGCCGTAATCACCGGCGGAGGGCCGGGCATCATGGAGGCCGCCAACAAAGGCGCCGCTGAAGCCGGCGGCCGCAGTGTCGGCCTTAACATCGAGATACCCCTCGAACAAATCCCTAATCCCTACCAAAATATATCTCTCAGCTTCCGCTATTTCTTCGCCCGCAAAATGATGTTTACCAAATATTCCCAAGGATTTATTATATTCCCCGGCGGCTACGGCACGATGGATGAGCTTTTCGAGTCATTAACCCTCATCCAGACCATGAAAATGAGCACCTTTCCCGTTATTCTCATGGGAAAACAGTTCTGGGCCGGCCTGATTGACTGGCTGGACAAAGTAATGTTCCACGTGGCACACAACATTTCCGCTGAGGATTTACAGCTTTTTACGCTGACGGATGATCCTGTCGAAGCGGTCACTATTGTTCGCGAGTCGGGTGAAACCCACTGGACCGAACCGGTGGGATTAATACGAGCCAACCATCATCACCATCATCATTAAAGGGGTCGATTATGGACATATTTCCGGCAATTGATTTACGCAGTGGCAAGTGCGTACGACTGGTTCAGGGCGATTACGAACGGCAAATTGACTATAGCGAAGATCCCGTCGCCCAGGCCAAGGCCTTCAAAGCCGAGGGTGCTCGCTGGCTGCATATCGTGGATCTGGACGGCGCCCGCGACGGCACGCATTTTAATCTGGACACCTTATTATCCCTTCGGCAGGCCACGGACCTGCATTTGCAGGTCGGCGGCGGCATCCGCAACGAACGAGCCGTGCAAAACCTGCTGCAAATCGGCATCGGGCGAGTGGTGATCGGCACGCGGGCCTTGCAGGAGCCAAAATGGTTTGAGGGTTTGGTCGGGCGTTGTCCCGAACGTATTGTATTGGGCCTGGATGCTCGCGACGGTAAAGTCGCCACGCACGGCTGGACCAAAACCAGCGATGTAACGGTGGAGGAGATGGTCCGCCGCGTCAACGACTGGCCCCTGGCGGCGATTGTCTATACCGACATCAGCCGCGATGGTATGCTTGTCGGCCCCAACCTCGAGGCAACTCGACGGCTCGCTGAAAATTGTTCCGTCCCCGTGATCGCCTCCGGCGGCGTCGGCGAACTCGAACACATCCGTCAACTCGCTCAATTGCCCCTGGCCGGCATCATTATCGGCCGCGCCCTCTATGATAAAAAATTCACCCTTGCCGATGCAATTGCGATTGTGAACGAGACATAGCCGCTCACCGCAACGATGCTAAAAATTTCAAGAGGGAATTTACAAAATACGATTAGGGTGACAATCACTTTATTGTAAATCGGGAGATCAACATGAAACATGCGCTTACAGTATTTATTGCGGCGGTGATGCCGGTATTATATGTTCATGCCGAGCAAAAAACGGATGAAGGAGCGACAGCAATGAAGCAATGGTCGAAAGAGAAGGCGAATGAATGGTGCGCCAAACTACCCTGGCTGGTCGGGTGTAACTTTACGCCCAGTACCGCCATTAACCAACTGGAAATGTGGCAGGCGGACACGTTCGACCCGAAGACAATAGACCGGGAACTTGGTTGGGCGCACGATATCGGTCTCAACACCGTGCGGGTGTATCTGCACGATCTGGCCTGGAAGGCGGACGCGGAAGGATTCAAGAAACGCATCGACCGGTTTCTCGGCATCGCGGCCAAACACGGCATTCGCCCGCTTTTTGTTATCTTTGACGACTGCTGGAATCCGAATCCGAAAATCGGCAAGCAGCCTGAGCCGCGGCCGGGCGTGCATAATTCCGGCTGGCTGCAAAGCCCGGGGCCGGAAGTGGTAAACGATCCCAATACCTGGGGACGGCTGGAACGCTACGTGAAAGACGTCGTCGGCGCGTTCGCCCAGGATGAACGCATCCTTTTTTGGGATTTATATAATGAACCGGGCAATTCCGGACAGGGAGTCAAATCGCTGCCGTTGTTGCAGAAGGCGTTCGAGTGGGCCAGGGCAGCCGGACCTTCGCAGCCGCTGACGGCGGGCGTCTGGGCTGAAGTTGAAAGCATGAAGGAGCTAAACGATTATCAACTGGCAATGTCGGATATTGTAACCTTCCATAACTATTCCGATGCACAAAATCTGGATGAGCAGATCAAACGATTGAAAAAACACGGCCGGCCGGTCTTCTGCACCGAATGGCTGCGCCGCCCGCATAGCACGGTGGAAACGTGCCTGCCCGTATTCAAAAAGGAAAACGTCGGCTGCTGCAACTGGGGCCTGGTTTCAGGCAAAACGCAAACCATCTACCCCTGGGGTTCGCCCGAAGACGCACCCGAGCCGAATCCGTGGTTCCACGATTTACTCCGCAAGGATGGCGCGCCATACGATGAAAAAGAGGTTGCCGTGTTCAAGAAGCTTACGAACAGAGGATCATAAATCCATCTGATGGATAAAATGCCGTTACTCCCCGTTAAACCTACAGCAAC
>JAFGBA010000353.1 GCA_016933395.1 Sedimentisphaerales bacterium
GGATGAGAATCCGGGGTCGGCCGTTCTGTGCGTTTTTGTCGGCTATGTCTGTTCGTCCCCTGACTTTCGTCAGGGGCTAAGCCCCGGATGAGAATCCGGGGTCGGCCGTTCTGTGCGTTCTTGTCGGCTATACCTGTTCGTCCCCTGACTTTCGTCAGGGGCTAATATTAATCTCGATTGTGTGTTGTAAGCCGTTGCGAATCCTCTAGTTCAGGCAGCAGGATGGCAAAGCACGATCCCTTGCCTGGTTCGCTGTAAAGTTCGATGTCGCCGCCGTGTTCGCGGACGATGCGTCGGCATATCGCCAGGCCCAGCCCCGTGCCTTCGGATCGGGTGCTGAAATACGCCTGAAATATTTTTTCCTGAAGTTCCGGCGCGATGCCCGGTCCCGTATCGATGACATCTATTTCAATTTGACCGGGACGATTCTTTGTGCAAACCATCAATTCGCCGCCGGGGTCCATAACGCCTACGGCGTTAATCATCAGGTTAAGCACGGCTTGTTTGAGCAGGCCCACGTCAACCGCCGCCTGCGCCGGTTGTGCCGTCAGGTTTCGCCTGATGGTTATGCCCGCGTGTTGCGCCTGCGGTTCGTAAAAATCCAGCAATTCATCCAGCAGCACGTTGATGTCCTGCGCGGTGCGATGCAACTCCATCTTGCCCGCATAACGCAAAAAATTACTAAGCGTCTCCGCCAGCCGTTCGGTTTCCCGCGTGACGGTGCTGATCTTGGCTTGCTGCCGCTGGTAGCGTCGCTGCAATTCCGCCTGCTCCGAGGGCGTGGTCCGCTGCAAATCGCGGATATCCTCGCCCAACAGTTGCAGGTTTAGCTTAATGGTGCTGAGCGGATTGCGCAGTTCGTGCATCAGGTGACCGGTCAATACGCCCAGTTCCGCCAGTTGTTCGGCTTGTGCTTGTTGCTTTGACACGCACCGAGACTCCTCTATTGCAGCGGCGTTCGACGCCGAATCCCGTTGCATCATTGCGCCGGTGCGCCGCCGGCCGATTGTTTTTCCCTGGCGGCGTCGGTTTGTTTATGCGACAGTTTAATGCGTCCCTGCTCGTCCACGGCGATAACTTTCACCGGCATTTCGTCGCCCACCTTACATACGTCGCTCACGCTGGCGACGTAGCGGTTGGCCAGTTCGCTGATGTGGCAGAGGCCTTCCTGGCCCGGAGCGATTTCGATGAACGCGCCGAAGTCCTTTACCGCGACCACCCGACCGGTGTAAACCTTGCCCACCTTCACCGGTTCAACCATCAATTCGATAATTTCCTTGGCCCGCAGGTGGTTGTCACCGCCCAGGCAGGAGATGAAAACCGTGCCGTCGTCTTCGATTTCGATCACCGTGCCGGTTTTTTCCTGGATCGCCTTGATGTCTCTGCCGCCCGGACCGATCACCTTGCCGATCATGTCGACCGGGATCTTAATGGTGATAAGTTTCGGAGCGTATACGGATATATTCGGCCTTGGTTCAGAAATCACACTCAACATGTTTTGCAGGATTTTGATCCGAGCATCCCGCGCCCGCGTGAAGGACTCGCGGATAATAGACATTTCCAGACCGCGTTTTTTCAAGTCGAGTTGAATGCCGGTGACGCCTTTTTGCGTGCCGCAGACCTTAAAGTCCATATCGCCAAAATGGTCTTCTTCGCCCAGGATGTCGGTCAGCAACACGTAGCGGTCGCCTTCGGACACCATGCCGATGCTAATGCCCGCCACCGGTCGGATGATCGGTACGCCCGCATCCATCAACGCCAGCGTGCCGCCGCAGGTGCTGGCCATCGAACTGGAACCGTTCGATTCCAGAATATCGCTGACCAGGCGGATGGTGTAGGGAAACGTTTCGATATCCGGCAACACCGGGGCCAGGCTTTTTTCCGCCAGCGCCCCGTGGCCGATTTCGCGGCGGCCGGGGCCGGCGATGCGGCCGGTCTCGCCCACACAGAAGGGCGGGAAATTATAATGCAGCATAAATTTCTGGCTGTATTCGTCTTTCAGGCCGTCAATAATCTGCTCATCTCGAGTGGTGCCCAGCGTCGCCGTCACCAGCGATTGGGTTTCGCCACGCGTGAAGATCGCCGAACCGTGCGTACGCGGCAGCACGTTGACTTCACCGCTGATAGGACGCAGTTCATCAAACGGGCGTCCGCCCGCGCGGCGGCCTTCGAGAATCTCCCGCCGCATCACTTTTTCCTGAAAATCCTCAAACGCCATCCGCAGCAGTTCCGGGGTATAGGGCGGATTCTCCATACCTTCAGGGCATACCTCGGCGCAAAAACCTTCAAACAGTTCCTTAAAGCGGTTTTCTCGTTGTTGTTTCAGATTGATTTGACGCGCTGCAATGTAGTCGCCGGTGAATTTCTGTTCCATCATACCCACAAGTTCGTCGGTGTCGGGAATCTCGAAGGGATATTTTTCCTTTCCGCTTTCCGTAGTCAGTTCGGCGATCATATCACAAATTTCAACGATGGTTTTATAGCCAAATTCAATCGCATCGGCGATCACCTCTTCCGGTAGTTCCCGAGCCTGCACCTCGATCATATTTACCGCGTGTTTATGCCCCGACAAAACCAATTCCAACGTCGATATTTTCATTTCGTCGTGGGTGGGATTGATGACAAATTGATCGTTTATTCTGCCGATACGCACGGCGCTGGTCGGACCGTCGAAAGGAATGTCGCTCAGGCACAATGCCGCTGACGCCCCGATCATCGCCAGGATGTCCGGTTCATTTTGCTGATCGGCGCTGAGCACCATCGTCATGATTTGCACTTCATCGCGAAAACCTTTGGGGAATAGCGGCCGTAACGGACGATCAATCATTCGCATGGTCAAAATTTCTTTTGTCGTCGGCCGGCCTTCACGTTTGATAAAGCCGCCGGGAAATTTACCGGCGGCCGACGTTTTTTCCCGATAGTCCACCTGTAGGGGGAAAAAATCGATGCCTTCACGCGGTTGCGACGACACCGCCGTCGCCAGCACCACGGTGTCACCGTAACGAATGGTTACCGCTCCTGATGCTTGTTTGGCCAGTTTACCCGTCTCAATCGATAACAATCTGCCGGCAATTTGTCTTTCCACTTTCTTAATCATTGACATTCCTTTTACCTTCTTTCTTTCCGTCTTTCTTCTTTATTACCTGATTTCTATCCAAATTATTGTTTTTTGTCTTTTAATCCATCTGGCAGACTGTCACCTTTCCTGGTTCAATCGCTTCACCTATGTTTCATATTGTCGAGATAAACATTAAAAGCAAATAGAACCGTCCCATGATATACCGTTCGCCCGTCGGAAAGAACTTACTTGCGCAGACCCAGGCGGCCAATAATTGCCGCATAGCGTTCACGGTCCTTGGTGCGAAGGTATTTAAGCAGTCCGGAGCGCTGACCCACCATCTTCAGCAATCCGCGGCGGGAGGCGTGATCTTTTGTGTGAACCTTGAGGTGTTCGGTCAGATCCTGAATGCGAAACGTCAATAACGCAATCTGGACTTCGGGAGAGCCTGTGTCTCCTTCGTGGGTTTTGTATTCGCTGATGATTCTTTCTTTGTCACTGCTGGTAATCATTTCGTGTCCTTCCCCGGCTGGTCCGAACGACGGCGCCAACCAGTCTGGAAGTAATAACGTCGCCCACATCCTATCTCGGCGACCGCGCCGGGATGGAGCTAATCGCGACACTATAGCCGAAACATTGGGCATTACACAAGAAAAAGTTTGGCCGGTTCGAAAGGTAAATAGTGTAACTGCTTTTTATAAAAGAAGTTAAGAAATTTACCGCCTGTCGTTTTGGCAGTTTAATTATAGATTTTTATACAAAAAGGCCTTCCGATGAATACTCACCGAAAGGCCTGATTGAATCTTGGATGTTTTAAGGTGTTGTTAAATCAACATTTGTAAATTCAAACTGCTGATCTGAGGCCGTGTTGTAAGTGTCCAGGTAAGGTGAATAGGTTTTTATGGTAACTTTTGACTGGTCCTGGGCAGGGTAAATCTTCACAATACGCAGATACCCATTACCGCCGTTAGGAGTAAGAAACTGGTAATTCGCCAGCATCTGGTACACCTGGTTGCCATAATCACCGGTGCTGACCAGGGTGCCCACACCGTCGTTGAGAATATGGCCGCTGAAAACAAAGGTCATATTCGGGTAAAGTTTGACGAAATTGGTCCACATTTCCTCGCCGTCATTGCAGACCTGGTCGCCGGAGGCGCCGGTGCAAAGGCCATAGGTATGTGGATTCCATGAGTCGCCTGTGCCGGAACGGGTGTCATCGGAATACATATAATTGTGGGTGAGAACGATAACGCGGTGGTTGGGATGGGCCGAAACGATATTATTGGCCCAGTTCAGCACCGCCACGCGCGGCCCAAACTCCAGGGACACCACCAGCCAGTCGATGCCGCCGGCGGTGAAGTAATGGTAGCTGTTTTCCATGTGTCCGGCCTCATATACGCCGCCGAATTGCGGCAGGCTGTCGAATCGGCTGACCGGGAAATAGCTGTTGAAATACGTCGTATCGCGGACATCCGAGGTGCCGCCCGTGCCGATATCATGGTTGCCCACGGTCAGCACATAGGGCACTTCGCCGTCAAGAATACTGATGGAGCTTTCCGCGTTGATCCATTGCGCTACGGTATTGTTATCGGTGATATCGCCTTCGTGCAATACAAACGCGATATTGTGCGTCGTTTCATTATCTACAATCCATTGGGTTTGCGCGTCAAAAATCGCCGGATAGCTGGCGGCGTATTTTTGCGTGTCAGGCAATAGCACAATGGTGAATTCCTCTCCCGACAGCACCCAGAGATTAACGGTTGCCTGATCGGTTGCTCCGCCGGCCGCGGCTTCATACACAAAACTATCCGGGCCGTAGTAATCCGTAGTGGGCGTATAAGTGAAGGTTCCATTCGTATTGAGCTGTACTTGTCCATGTGCCGGAGAAGTAATCAAAGATGCCGTTAAGGTTCCCGAACCAATAATGTCATTATCGAGCACGCTTTCCGGCGATATCACCAATGGAGTATTTATATTGGTTTCATAGTTGTCATCATGAGCTACGACGTCATTAACCGTATGGGATACCTGAACCCATGCGTCATTAAAGAAAGTTATATTGTTACCCCAACAGTATAAAGCTGCGGCACCGCGGCTGATATCACTATCAATAATCGTACCTCCAAAAACATTCACACCATTAAGGAAAATATTAATTTGATTATCTTGAACATCCACTTTGACAGTCATCCAGGAGCCAACGGTGTAACCTGTTCCCGATGATGCGATAGTACTCTCCACGCCATTAACAACCTTGAAAAGTTTGCGAAAGCTTCTTTGTGAGTCCATATCGAATTTATAATAGTTGGCGGCATCCTCATAACGAAAAATTACACCGATGCCGTCATTATCATCGGAGCGAATCATCACACCCATCTGATAGTCCGCCCAGAATCGCGCAGCGGGATCCTGCCAGTAAAGATAGGTGCCTTTACGCCCTGATACTGCCGTAGAGTCAGGACCATAAATATTGGATGTTTGTTGCAGGTATCCTCCTGAGATAGCCCAATTCGAAGGTGCATCAATACTCCCTTCGTCCACCACCGTCCAGTTGGCCATACTGGCAGTGGAACTGAAGGTGTCTTTGACCATGAAATTCAGCCATGCCCCGGACAATTGAGCCAAATCCTCGGTATTGACCGCCTCATTACCCGTCAGGTCCGCCGACCAACCCGGCCCGGTATTGAGCCATTGTTCGGCCATGACGGCCACATCATCCAAAGTGACTTGGTCATCACTGCTGATATCACCCCGCAAGGGGGGAATGGCCGCTGTGACGTTTACAGTTATTTGCAAAGCCAATACTATTATTATGGAAAGGTAACAGAATAGTTTTTTCATCATTTTAGATCCCTTATTGTCATATTATAATTATCGCCATAAGTTCATAGGGAAGTTATGAAAATCGAACCTATTCTCTTCAATCTTTAATTTATTCAATATTTTCAACTCTTTAGTTCCTGTTGCGGAAGACGCATTTCGTGACGCGGGCATCCTGCCCGTGAGCGTTTTTCGCGTAAAAACGCGGTTGGCGATCCGAAGATGCGCGGGCATCCTGCCCGCGTCACCGCTTTCCGCAACCGATACTGTTTAGCAAAACGGCGGTCTCCGTTGTAAGAAGACCGCCGTTTTTAAAACAATATACACCTTACAATCTGAAACGGATGCCATTATTTTCTGCGGCGCAGACCCAGCAGGCCGCCCAGACCGAGCAGTGCCAGCGTGGCCGGTTCCGGCACAATCGCCTGAATCTGTGCTTCCGTCAGGGCTTCGTCATAGACCATAACATCATCAATCATGCCTAAAAACGTGGCGTCATGATGGGTGGCAATGCCGCCGCCAATTTGGAAATACATACCCGTGAAATCGAGAATACCGTCACCCACACCGGGTATGGCAATCGTGTTGTCCAGGATACCATTGATGTAGGTTTTGGCCTGATTGTTCACCCGGTCATACGTGATGGCAATATGCGTCCAGGCATTCGCGGCAATATTGCCCAAGCCGGTAATTTCGTACTGCGTGTCAGCGCCGTTGCCTTCGATCCAGCCATGAACGCGTTTCTGACCTACGCTCGGTTGAGATATTTCCAGGGTCGCGATGGGATTGTCTCCATAAGCGCCCAGGGCAATCACGTGAGCGAATTTTGGATCCGGATTGTTGCCTCTGGCATGAATTTCTTCCGGATTGACCCATGCCGCCAAAGTAATGCCGGCATCGGCCGCAATTATAGGCCGACCGTCCAGAAACACTCGCTGGTTATTGGGATTGCCGCTATGATCGATATCATACTGAACCTCGTAGGCGGTACGGTCGGCAAACACGCCGCCACGGGCGCCACCGACATCATCCCAAACATCCGCGTTTGCATCGGTTCTGCCATCAACGTGATACCACGTTCCGCCTTCGGTGCCGTTATAAGTATTGGCGGTGATATCCTCGTAATCCCACGTGGTATAAGGCAGGTTTTTATAAGCGAAATCGAGGTGCGCTAGCTGAGACGCCTGCGCATTAGCCACTAGACATAAAGCAGCCAAAAATACAATAAGATATTTCATGCGTTTTCCTCCTCTTCTAAAAAGAGTTTAATTACATCCAAACGTTCACATAATATTCACACACACACATCCACACGTTCTTAAAATCCAAACACTATCGGAAAATCTTTACCATAGGCATTCCTTAACAAGATACTTTATCCGGTTTCGAAAAATTACCTAAGCCGGTAATAAACCGCCTTTACTACGATAAGGAGGGGAAAAACCAGAAGTTAACGCTGCTTAACGACGTAATTTACATCATCCACAACTTGCCGAGTACAGACATACCCGCCAACTGATATTTTCCTCCTTGCAATAATGTTTTAAATACTCCTTAACCTTTTCTTTATTATCATCCAAAACGCACATGAATACATTTTCGTATTTAGAAAAAACTTTTACATATCTGGAAAAATCCTGCATTTGCTCAAGTTGTGATGAATTGCGATTCTTTTCTCCTGTTAGAATTAAAGTGTCAAAAAAAGGAAAAAGTATTCATAAAAGGGCGCA
>JAFGBA010000354.1 GCA_016933395.1 Sedimentisphaerales bacterium
ATACCCGTCATTTGGGCGGCGAACGCGCAGCCGGCGGTTGGGCCGAATATGTGGCCGTTGACGCCGTCAATGCCCATCGCATTCCCGTCGGCGTATCCTTTTCAGCCGCGTCGCTCGCCGAACCCGCGGCGGTGTGTTACGAAAGTTTCAAACGCGCCAATCTACAAACGAATCAGGATGTACTGGTTATTGGAGACGGTCCTTTTGGCTTTTTGCATGCGGTGATCGCTCGTATCCTCGGCGCCGAAACGATTATTGTCGCCGGTCATTACGATGAGCGGTTGGAGCGGATTGTCAGGGATACGGGCGCGGTTGCCTGTAATACGCATCATCATGATGTGCTTGACGTGGTGAAAGAAAAAACGGACGGCCTGGGTGTGAATGTGGTCGTGGACGCCACCGGGGCGGGGTCTGCGCCGAATATCGGCATCGCCGCTCTCAAGCCGCGCGGGACGCTGGTGATTTTCAGTCTGATATGGAAACCGCAGGTTCCGGATTTTGGCGCCATCAGCTTCAAGGAATTGACTATTGTCGGGTCGTGCCGGTCGCTGAATTGTTTCGATCCGTGCCTGGCGTGGATGGGCGAGGGAAAAATCCCCGCCGAAAAACTCGTGGACGTGCAGGTTCCGCTAGCCCAGGTGAATGACGCTATCCGACAGCTTACTGAACGCAAGAAGGATATTTTCAAGGCGGTTTTATTGCCGCAAGTTCGTTAGAAATCAATTTGTGATGACTAAAGCTCGACACATGCTTGATATTATCCACTTTCCCCTGGAAGCCGACCAGGCCGGGTTGTGGTTTATCGGGCAGTCGGGTTTTATCATACGCGCCGCCAATAAAACGGTGGTGATCGATCCTTATCTGAGTGATTCGGTTAGTGAACTCGTGCCGGAATTGACGCGGTTATATCCGCCGCCGATCGATCCGAAAAAGCTCCTGGCCGATGTGTTCATTGTTACCCACGATCATCTGGATCATCTCGATCCCCAGACCATCGGCCCGTTCGCCAGCAAGCCGCAGACGCTGTTCGTCGCCCCGCGGCTGGCGGCGAAAAAATTACTGACACTGAGTGTTCCGGAAAAAAATATTACCGTTATCGATTCCGGCGTCACGCAGCGGGTGCATGACATCGAAATTACCGGCGTTTATACCCTGCCCAATGATCCCGCCGTCATCGACACCGCGGGCTATAAACTCACCTTCGCCAACGGCCGCAGCGTGTATCACAGTTCCGACACGGCGTTTTCGGAACTGCTGCTGGCATCCGCACCTTCGGCGGAGGTGGCCCTGCTGTGCATCAACGGTAAATCCGGCAACATGGACGCCGCCCAGGCCGCCCAACTCGCTGCGAGAATTAAACCAATTTACGCCATCAGTCATCACCACGATATGTTCGCTTTCAATAGCGAAAATCCCCGCGCCTTTGGGTATCAATTGAAATACATTGACGCCGCCATTCAAACGGTCGTTCTCGAACCCATGCAGGCGTTTGTCTGGAATGGCGTCTCAAAAATATCGTAACGAATATTATCGATCATGAATTGAGGTTACTTTATGCCCGGCATGGATTCATTCGCACTGGAAGGGTGGGATTATTTCGCTTTTGCTCTCTATTTTGTCCTTCTTTGTGCCATCGGCTTTTGGGCCGGCCGCAAAGAGAAAACGGACTCAGAGGATTATTTCCTTGCCGGCCGCACATTGCCCTGGTACGTTGTCGGAACCTCCTTTATCGCGTCCAATATCAGCACCGAACATTTTATCGGTATGATTGGCGCCGCTTTTATTTACGGCGTTTCCATCGCCATGTATGAATGGGGCAATATCAACTCATTCAGTGTATTAATCTGGCTGTTTATTCCTTTCCTGTTGGCGACGAAAATCTTTACAACGCCGGAATTTTTGGAAAAGCGCTTCAATAATTTCCTGCGGCAATTTTTTGCCATTGTTACCGTCATCTGCAATATCGTCGCTTTTCTGGCCGCCGTTCTATATGGCGGCGGATTGGCCTTGCGCGAGCTTTTTTCCGGCTCCATCAGCAAAGTCACCGCGCCTCTGGCGGAACATTTTGTTCAGCCGGAAAATATGGCCCGGATTCTTCCCGAAATTAATCTTTGGGTTTGTATTATCGTTCTCGGAGTTGTCGCCGGTTCATGGGCCATCTATGGCGGACTTAAATCCGTCGCCTGGACCGATTTCTATACCGTAATCATTATGATCGCGGGCGGCCTGCTGGTTACTATTTTTGGCCTGTATATGATTTCCGGAGATTCGCATTCCCTGTTAGAAGGCTTTAAGATCATGATTGAACGGAATAGAGGAGATTCCGGTATATATGCCAAAGCCGCCGTGGAGCATGCCCAGCACATCGTCCAGCAAGACCATTACAATCGCTTGTCGGTGATTCAGCCGGTGTCACATGAGACGCTGCCCTGGCCCAGCCTGTTTTATGGTTTTCTCGCCACCGGCTTATGGTACTCCGTCTTGAATCAGTTTATGATCCAGCGCGTTTTGGCCGCCAAAAACATGTACCACGCCCGTATGGGTATCGTTCTGGCCGGATACATGAAAATACTCATGCCGTTGATCGTGGTTGTGCCCGGTCTGATTCTGTTTGCCCGCTACCCGGAGGTTATGTTCCAGCCCTGGGAGCATGTCCGGGACGAGGCCGACAAAGGCTATATTGTCATGCTGCAAACGATAGTTCCCATCGGCCTGCGCGGTCTGTTCCTGGCGGCGTTATTCGGCGCCATCCAATCCACGGTCAATTCCGTGCTCAATTCCACTGCGACCATCGTCACCCTTGACATTTACAAACGCATGTTTCACAAACAGGCCACGGAAAAACACTTTGTGAGAGTGGGCGTTTGGACCAGTGTTGTCATCCTGTTTATCGCTATTGTGATGGGTGGGTTTATCAAATATTTTAAAGGCGGGCTTTTTGAATATATCCAAAGCCTGTATGCGTTCTTTGCGCCTCCGTTTTCAGCGATATTTTTGCTAGGTATTCTATTTCGGCGTATTAACGCCAAAGGAGCGTCCTTTACGGTGGTTGCCGGATTTGCTTTTGGCGTATTGATGAAATTATACCTTTCGAGCTATCCCGGTCTTTTTGGCGACGTCGTCTATAAATTCGTCAAGCCCTACAGCAACCAATCCCTGATCCACTGGTTATTTTGCGTAATCTGTTGTGTCATCGTCAGCCTGACGACCGCGCCGCCGCGATCGGAACAGGTGACGGATCAGCTAACGTTCAACTGGAGGAAATCGAATATTTTCGATCAACTTGGCGACAAATGGTACACCAGCGTCATATTCTGGTGGGGATTATTCGTGGCGATAATTCTTGCTTTGGTGGTTATCTTTTCCGGTCATGCATTATAATCAAGGAGTAATGCAAATGGTGACGGATTATCCGCGATTTTCGATCATAGTCATTATAGTTGGTTTATTAATTGCAGTTATTTCGCCGTGTTCTGGTGATGTAACCGTCACCGCCGGTGAGTTCAAGCATATCTACGATCCCAGTGTCGGCGAAAGCGAAAATTGGTACATCAACGACCATTGTTTTATCCACAGTAATGATGGCGTGTGGCATCTTTTTGGCATCACGCACGCCGAACCCGCTGATCCGATTGACGAAGATAACTTCGCCCACGCCACCACGCAAACGCTGACACAATCACCGTGGGATAAGCAGCCCTTCGCCCTGACCGTCGCGCCCGACAAACACGAATCGCATCTGTGGGCGCCGTGCGTCATCAAGCACGAGGATTTGTACTATATGTATTACTGCGCCGGTAGTGACAAGGGTAACGCTTTCTATCACATTCATTTGGCCACATCGCCCGACCTGAAAACCTGGACGCGCCATCCGAAAAATCCCATGGTTGTAGATGGTTATGACGCCCGCGACCCCTTCGTCCTCCGCGACGGCGACCGCTGGATCATGTATTACACCGCCACCACCCATCCCGAAGGCGGCAACCACATCGTCGCCGCCCGCACCAGCACCGACCTGGTCACCTGGAGCGATGATCGCCATATCGTTTTTAAGGATGAATCCAAGGGTAAATGGGGCGGCCCGTGTGAGTCGCCGTTCGTCGTCCGGCGGGGCGACAAGTATTATCTTTTTATCGGCCCCCGCGGCGACTACGTCGGCACCGATGTTTTTTTGAGCGATACGCCCTTCAATTGGATAATCCAGGACAAGGTCGGCCACATCGCCGCCCACGCCGCCGAAGTCGTCCGGGATATTGACGGTAAATGGTACGTCAGCCATTGCGGCTGGGGCCAGGGCGGCGTCTATCTGGCTGAATTGAATTTCAATGATGGACTTGACAATGAGAAATCTTCTCTTCCGATGCCAATTGATGGTGATTCAGCTAATCAAAAACCATAGGAAATTGGCATCAATTCACATTCATTGAACCTGATTCGCCAGCGTTTAACCGTGATGGTCCCGGTGTTGCCGCCGCCGCTTATCCGGCTACACGCACCGTTCCCCTGTCACCGCCTGAACGTCCTCAGGTTCAACCTGCCAGCCGAACGGGCAATAACGATAGTCGAACCGGCCATCCTCAAATAAATCCACCAACCCATACCCTTCATCGCAGCCGTACATATCCCCCAGCCACCACGACCCACACACCGACCCGCCGCAGATATATTCTGTTGCTCCCCGTCGCACCCGGTCCAAAACATGCAGATGCCCGCTCAGGCATAACTTCACCTGCGGATACCGATCGAATAACTCCACGATGCGCTGATAATCGGTGTGAATAAGC
>JAFGBA010000355.1 GCA_016933395.1 Sedimentisphaerales bacterium
GATGTTGCGCTAAAACGTTCAAAATGTCTCTCAAAAATCGTTGCTGAAAAATTTGTCCTCTAAAACGGCTTTATTAGAGGTGCCCTTCATTCATAAATCACCAAAGGTCTGTTCGCTCCCTATTTCGCGGATTTCACCGCCGTATCATTTTTGGGGGCATTGCGCCCGGTATATTCATTCGCCATTTTCGGCGATATCGTCGAAAAACCGACGCTACTTTGCCGAATGCGTAAATCGACGGGCAACACCCGATGAACGGGATTACTCGCCACGCCCATCAACTGGTTGTATAAAATACGCATGGCCTCATACCCCACCTTCTCATCATCGGTAAATACACTGGTTAGCGGCACAGGCAGCTTGGTGCAAAAAGGCTTATCCCCATAACCGGCGACAAAAACATCCCTGCCAACCGCCAATTTCCGCTCCCGGGCGGCTTCATAAACTCCCCGGGCGACATTATCCGCACTGGTAAAAATAACATACGGCCCGGACGCCACAGATTGGAACAGCTTCATGGCCGTTGTTTTATGCAGATTTATCGCCTCCGCTGAATCGGGCAAAGCGCCGCTTAATTCCTTGTCGGTGCGCGGCGTCTCACAGACGTAGGCATCCAAATCAACGAAACCGTGATCGGCCATGGCGGCGGCCCAGCCCTCATATCGGCCGCGACAACTTCCCGGCGCCGACGTCGAACCTACGTAATGCACCGGCCTGTCATGGTGGCGCTCCAGTAAATGCGTGGTCGCCTTGTAAGCTCCGGTGTAATGATCGGCCGAAACCGAACTCACCTCCATGCCCGGTAAATCATGGTCCACGAACACTATTTTCATCTTCCGGTCAAGAGCCTGTTGTATCACGTCCCGAAAATCCGGAAAATCCCAAGGGATAATTACAAAACCATTGATGGCGTGTTCCTTTCGATTGATAATCGCGGCAAAATGGTCCAGAGAACGCGATACGTCCAGCGATACAAATTCTATCCCGACTTCCCGGGCAAAACGGCGACATCCTTCGGAGATGGAAATATGAAACAAACTGCGAACCCAGTAAACATAAACCAGTGAATTATTCAGAATCGTTCGCGGCGACTTATTGGCCACGCGAATTTCCTTGTCTTCGTAGCGAATAACGCCTTCTTGTTCCAATAAATCCAGAGCGGCGTTAACCGTCCGGTATTCCACCGCAAAACAACGCACCAGCTCCGCTCGACTCGGTAGAAGATCACCCGGTTGATATTGTCCCGACTCAATGGCTTTACGTATCACTGACCCAATTTGATAATAAATCGGCTTGGACTTGCCGGAATTTCGGTTCAGTTGCCCAGGATTGAATAGAATGTCACCCGATGCCATTTAGTTACCCTTTTAATGAAAGTCCATGAATCCTCAAGCTGACACTTTTTGTTTAGTGTCGGTATTGAAAATATGCACGTCACGCTGCGGGAACGGTATAGTGATGCCTTGTTGATCGAATGTATTTTTGATTTTTTCCGTCAGATCAAATTTGGTGCTCCAATAATCGGCGCCCTTCACCCATGGTCGCACGACAAAATTGGCGCTGCTGTCCGCCAGTTCGGCAACGGCGATGGTGGGAGCCGGTTCCTTGAGAACACGCTCATCAGCGTTAAGAATTTCCTCGATAATCTGACGGGCCTGTTTCAGATCATCGCTATAGGAAACGCCAAACACCATATCCAGCCGGCGGGTTTCGTTGAAGGTGTAATTCTTTATCGTACCGGCGGTGATCTGACCGTTGGGCACCACCACCCGAACATTGTCGGGCGTATTGAGAACCGTGTTGAATAGCTGGATTTCCTGAACGCTGCCCATTTGCCCCCCGGCGTCAATAAAGTCGCCCAACTTGAACGGCCTGAAGATAAGCAGCATTACGCCCGCGGCGAAATTACTCAATGACCCCTGCAGCGCCAGACCGACGGCCAAACCGGCCGCCGCCAGAATAGCCGCAAAAGACGCCGTATGAATGCCCAACTGACCGAGCGCTGAAATAATCACCAGCACCATTAATCCGATATAACATAAATGATGTATGAAACGAGACAACATACCGTCCACTTTCGCTCGCTTCATGGCCCGCTCAACCAGTCGGCTTAGTAACTTCGCCACCCAACGTCCCACGATCAGGATCACCAGGGCGAGAACAATCGATTTAAAAAATACCAGTCCGTTTTCCGTTAAAAAATCTTTGATGTTTTGCAGTAACTCTTCCATATCAAGTCTCCTTTCAAACGGGTTTCTCAGCTAAACACCCACACATAAACTATTGCTACACGGCATTATGTGTTATTTATCCGCTCAGGTCAAACCTGTGCCTATAACTTTGTTATTTTAGATCAAACATTATTAATCAAATAATAATGTATTTCCTTATATAAAAAGAACTTATAGCGACCATTCTGCCTTTAAAGTATGGATTTCCTATAAAAGTAATACTCCCGCAAATTAAAAGATTTATGTTTTGGGAATCCCCAACACGGTTGAGATGGTCGAACTAAATTAGTTCCTGTTGCGGAAGGATATGAGTTGGGAGTTCAGCCTTCAGGGCATGTTGCCCAAAATGTGACGAGGGCATCTTGCCCTCGATTTTCCGAACCGCTAACCGTGTTTGTGACGCGAAAAAGACCCGCGGACAGGATGCCTGCGTCACCGCTACACTTTGGGCAACACGCCCTTCAGGCCGGCCGTTTTTTCGCACCCAAACGCCATTTTTGATAAGGCCAAGCTGAAGCTTGAACTTCAAACGGACTTTCCGCAACAGGAACTAATTAGCCGCCCCCAAGAACATATACTCTACAGAGTTTATAGCGTTTTAAGGTCGTCCAAACTCAACTGAATGGCATCATCCTTTTTTTGGGCCAGTTCCAATTTCAGTAAAAGCATAATAACATCGTGCAGCCTTCTTTTTTTCAGCCGATCCGCCGTTTCCTGAAAACCGTAATTGATGCATATCTGTTCCAAAGCGATGTAATCTTCCTTAAAAAGAACGGGAATGCTCTTTTTAAATTGCTCCCGATCCACATATTCAAAATATCGTTGTCGCAATTCCCGGCCGGAAGGCTCCTTAAATATCTTTTGAAAACGCTCCGTACGAATCTGCGGCGTATGGCATACCGTGGAAAATCGTAAAGGAACAATAAAAGGATATGATTTCCGGCAGATCATAAAGTTTCTTAAAAATTCGAGATACTTTCGCAACGAGCATTTTTTCTCCAAATCCGCCTGAGCATTCTCCAAATTCTCAAAAGCCTTGAGGAACGCGTACATCACGGGGAGCTTGCCGTGCAGAAAAGCGATAAACGCTCCCTTGAGCAAATCGAGCCAAGGATCCTGGTGTTGCGTAAGAATCATTTGCGGATTCTTTATATAGATCGTCTCTCCATATTCCGGACCCGTCCCCTGAACGCCGCGCAATCCGATAGGAATCTGTTCCGAATAACGAAACGGCGTTTCAAATACCTTTACATCCAATAATTGAAAACCCGATTGACTTAATATCCGGTTTAGGGGATTAAAGGTATGTTCCAGATTGACTTCTGTTTGCAGGCCAATCACATCATGTTGTAAAAGCTGTGAAGCGCCTTCGAGAATCTGCGGTTCGGTGCCTTCGGTGTCCAGGGATAAAAAATCAGGCGGATTGGCCGGGGCATCCGGTTTTTGAAAAATACTATCGAGCGCAGCCGTTTCAACGTCCCGAATTTCATCCACGACACCCTGTAAATCCTGATCCCAGCCAAGACCGGGAACCGCCAAAAAGTCATGGCTTGGTTGCGGCCGGATTAAAGTACTCTCGTAGCGGTCGGCCATAATATAAAATGTCCTGGCGCCGTTCACGCCGTCAATACAGTAGGGTAGAACAACCTTGCGAGATAATACTTTCAAACGATCTTCGATTTGTTCGACACAATCGGCGTCAGCATCATAATAAACGTTTTCCAAATCGCCTTCGAATATATTGGGAATGACGGGAAATCCTCTGGTTCCCGCCCGGCCGCCGACGTGATGCACGGATATAATTGAAGCATCTTGATTCATTATTAAACCTTAAAAAAAGTTGCTCTTAATATAACGAAACCTATCTGATTATCATCGGCGGGAAACCTTGAAATACTGCAATGTTTTTGTGTTCGAGCAAAATATACCCGGCAGTAAAAGAATAAAATGCCCCACCCCGACTATCAGCATAGTGGCGCCATTTACAACTGGTCGCCCATACAGGTGCCGACGAGACGGGCGGACTCGATCATGGGATGGTCGGGGGGAACAAGTTTAAGTTTTCCGGCGGCTTCTTCGAGCGGGACAGGCTGGCAAACGCCGTTGCAATAGGCGACCAGAACGTTATAAGTTCCCTCAGCAAGCAAACCGGCGGCCTTGGCGCCCAGGCGGGTGCATAACAAACGGTCAAACGCACTGGGAATACCGCCGCGCTGAACATGACCCAGGCTGGTGACGCGCACTTCCGTGCCGGTCAGTTCCTGCAACTGCCGCCCCACCCGGCTGGCAACCGGTTCTTGTACAACGTGATAAGCACGTTCTTCTCCATCGATCCGCTGGACGATGATGCGGTCCGCCAGCGGGTCAAAATCACCATCATCCTTCTCGGCTAATTCATCCAAACTGGCGGCGACAAGTTTGGCTTTGCCGTCGCCTTTCTTTTTACCGTTTTTCTTCGCAATTGTTTGCCGTTCCACTTCATCCCGGCTGCACGCACCCTCAGCAAGGGCGATGATGGAAAACCGCTTACCGCGCCGACGGCGATTGAGAATATAATTCGCAACCACAGACAAGTCATACGGCAATTCGGGAATAAGAATCACATCCGCCCCGCCGGCCATACCCGCCCCCAAGGCCAGCCAGCCGGCCGTATGCCCCATGATTTCACAAACAATAATCCGATGATGGCTGGTGGCGGTCGTATGCAACCGGTCGATGGCCTCGGTGGCGATTTGCAAAGCCGTATCGAATCCGAAAGAAATATCCGTCCCCCATACATCATTATCGATGGTCTTGGGCAACGTCATCACGTTCAGACCGGTGCTGTTATGCAGCCGCAGAGCATTTTTCTGTGTTCCGCCGCCCCCGAGGCATATCAGGCAATCGATGTGACGCTTCCGGCAGTTTTCCGCCGCCACATCGCTCATATCGATGACCTTGCCGCCCATCCGCATCTTGTGAGGCTTGTCGCGGCTGGTGCCCAGAATCGTCCCGCCGCGGGTAAGAATACCGCTGACAGTCAGATCATTCAAATCAACCATGCGGTTTTCCACCAGACCGCGAAAACCGTCCTGAATGCCAATCACCTGCATCCCGTAGACATCCAGGGCCGTTTTGGCAATACCCCGAATCGCGGCATTCAGACCCGGACAATCACCCCCGGCGGTAAGGATTCCGATACATTGGGTTTTCGATGGTCGCATACCAAAGCTTATGCCGACCGAAGGGAAAAAACAACCCTATTCGTATATCAACCGCCTCGGCCGAAAGTTCGCCGTCGCGGAAAAGAAATATTAACTTAGCCCCTGACGAAAGTCAGGGGTCGAATGGACGCGACACACCCGAACGCACAGAGTATTCGACCCCGGATTGTCATCCGGGGCTTAGCCCACGATGATAATCGTGGGTCGAATAGGCATGACGCACGGCAACGCACAGAACGTTCGAC
>JAFGBA010000356.1 GCA_016933395.1 Sedimentisphaerales bacterium
TACAATCAGATAGGGTTGCTGACGGGGATTGCCGATTACCGCGGTCGTTCTACAGATTCGACCCTGGTGGGCGCGGCGCATCCGAGCAGCATCGGTCATTCGGCGGTGGGGTATCATTATGCGTCGTTTCCCAGTGATTTTGACCCGTCGCTGACGGCCCCGGCAACGTTTAACGGCAACAGTTATAACGGCGTTACCACCACCGGCTGGCCCATTGCGGCAGCGCCTTCGGATGCACAGTTTGCCTATGACGGCCGCTACCAACTGGTGGGCGAAGACCGCGATTACATTACCGCTTCGGGCGATGACTTCATGGACGCCACCGACCCGAATTCGAAACGGGCGCGCTCCATTCACTGGTCGTTTGATACCCGCGGTTCGATGACATCGTGGACAGAAGAGGGCGAGGGCGACGACGATGTGGCGGTGAAGAACCTGGGCCGCGCCCTGGGCGGCACTATCAAAAACGGTTGGCAGCTCAATCAGGAAAACGGCAACGCCGACTGCATGCACGCGCTGGAAACCAGTACTGCTGTACCTGGAAATTGCTTTATTCCCGACGCAGTGTACTTTGCCGCCAACGTGGGCGACCCCGATTTGCCCGCCGATCGCGGCACGTGCATATGGGCCGCCTATGACGCCATGGGCCGCATGACATCGCAAACCGTACGCACTGCCTGCAGCAGCTGCACCTATGCAGGCGGCCCGAACAGCGCGTCATGCGCGGATAGAGACCCCTCCGGCGACCTCCCGGCCATGCTGACCGAACGCATCGACTACACC
Source organism: Sedimentisphaerales bacterium (assembly GCA_016933395.1). Taxonomy (GTDB): domain Bacteria; phylum Planctomycetota; class Phycisphaerae; order Sedimentisphaerales; family SM23-30; genus JAFGBA01. The sequence continues at coordinate 784 of JAFGBA010000356.1, forward strand.
TACACCTGGGATGCGCACAGTCAGCTCATCGGCGCCGAGAAAGTAAGCTCTCTCAACCCCAACGAAAACATCGTAATGTCGTACCAGTACGACGCAGGCGGCGGCCGCGTGATTCGCGAAAAGAGCAACATCCTGAACGGCAGCATCGCCGATGTATACCAGGACCTATACTTAGGCGGCACCGAACGCCGCCAGGTACAACTGCAAAATACCGCACAAGAAGCCATTTCAATCCATTCCACCGAGCAGAACATCGGCTTTCAGAACGTGGCCGATACAAGAGAACTGCATTACGCCGGAGGCGTTCGCCTCCAATGGAATTTCGACAGCACCGGCGCAGTTGCGCCCGCACCGCAGATCTTCTTGAGCTTCAATAATCATTTAGGCAGCACCAGCGCCGTCATCGATTTCGAAACCGGCGACTTAGTGGAGTGGAATACCAACTACGCCTACGGCGCCGATGAATCCAGGTGGAAGAATAGTGATGCGAAGTACGAGGACTCGGAAGATCCCTACGGATTTACTGGGAAAGAAGAAGACAAGGCCGTGGGGCTCCACTACTTCGGCGCACGCTACTACAGCAGCTACCTCGGCAGATGGCTCAGTCCCGACCCGCCCGTCATCCACGGAGGTGGCCTGAGCAACCACTACAACTACGGCGGCAACTCCCCGTACATCTATGTCGATCCGGACGGGAACTTTATACATGCGATCATTGCAGCGATCGTGGGCGGTGTCGTGGGTGCTATTTCGGGTGCCATACAGGCCGTGCGACAGGGCAAAGGGATTGGTGGTGTTTTACTGGGAGCGCTGTACGGTTCATGGAAAGGATCGACAATTGCATTTGCCGGGGCGGTCGGTGGTCCCTGGGCGGGTGCGGGTGCCGCCGCGTGCTTTGCCTCCGCGGAGACACTTGCACGTGGCGGCAGCGTAAAGGATGCATTTATCCAGGGTAACATTGCCTTTGGTGTGAGCATGGTGAGCTGGGGTATAGGAAAAATGGTAGGCGGCGCCACTCAGGGAATTACCAATTCGATTACGTCGGAAACTGGCAAGGCCGTGGCGGCGCATGCGATTGGATATACTGCGAGTCTGGGCATGGCGTATGGGACAGCCGCTCTGATGGGAGGTGTGAACGGTGAAAACTGGGATGATATTCTGCTGGACTCCACTATTGGTTATGTGGCTGGGGCGATTGGCGGGAGTATTGAAGCGAAAAAAATGCAGGCGGGGATGGGGGGAAGTGATGATGATTCTATGGAGGAATTTGCTCAACCCAAAGGCACAAAAGGAGGCAATTCTAAAGGGCGAAGCGGTGCACCGATTTACAACAAGAATCAACGTGTGCCAAAAAGATATATTAAAACCGGAATTACAGTTGATAACGGACAAGCAGGAAGCCTCTTTTTAGGCTCTTTCAACGGAAATGACAATTCAGCGATAGCGTTCAAAGATGCTGGACACGGCAAACTGACAGTTTACTACGATAAAACACACAAATCTGATGATTTCAGGTGGAGTCGATTTTTAGATGTCGCGAATTCCGGGCATAAGGTAGCTATTCATAATCCATCACCAATGTATACCCGAAAGGACCTTGGAAAACCATGGCCTTCCAGAGATTATCGAATGGATGCAAATGGATATACTCTTGCTCCGCAAAGCATGTCGTCCGCTACCGATACAAAATTTAGTCATAATGAAACAATCAACATATATTTAGGACGAGCTGCATCAACACAAACTGTCGCGCATGAATTATATGGGCATGCCTACATTGCAATTGCAAATTATGAAGCAGGCAACCTTATTGGTGCGCCAGGAACTCAAAATGGATACGGGCATAGTTCGCCAGTGTTTAGAGCTCCAAATGCTGATGGTTCATGGTATGAAGGTGGAACCTTAAGAGGATGGATGGAAAAAAATGGAATTTGGTAGTAAATGGAAGAATCATTCATTGTGCGGGTTGTTTTTTGCTGCGATGGGAGTAGCAAGCTGCAATTTGGCGAAGACTGAACGCATCAATACAGTTTTAAACAACGATTCAGAGACTTTTTTTGAGAAGGAATTTGTAGTTACAATTTGTGCGACCACTTCTGGTAACCCCGGAACGATTAGTTTCACTTTAAGAAATTCCGCTACTCAAAATGAAATTGCATCTTCTCAATTTGATAGTATTTCGATTTCACCGTGCCATGACAATGCCGGAGGGGATATTGAAGAAAACAGTGATGGATTCGCCTGCAAGCCGATTTCTGAAATTTCTGAATGTAGGATAGTGAAAATTGACAGAAGGAAATTATCAGAAACAATTTTCGAATTTAAATATTCAAAAAGTGAGGATGTTGACGCGTTCAAGTATAGCCCGCAAAAATCAGATATTGGTTTGGATATCGAGGGTATTTTATCTTTTAATCCGAATAAAAAAACGGAGGGGAAAATTCAACGCCAATTTCTGATGAAACGGATCAAGAACAGAAATCGCTTTATATCAATAGAACAGGAACCGAATGGTCAATTAAATGAAAATAAAATATGTGTGAATTATCGAATAGAAAATCGGAGCTCATCAGTTATTTGGGGCACTGTGGATAATTTCGACCATGGCCAAAATGTTTTAGGGAGTCAATATCTGTACAAAATTGGTGAGAATTGGCTGCACCCATCGAGTTATATTAATCAGCAAGCCGTAATACGTGATGAAACTGATTCAATTGGAAATAGTTTTGTAACATTACAACCAGGACAATCAGGTATTGCTGCCAAATGTATTTCTCTTAAACGATTGTCCGATGCGATTAATGCCAATCCTGAAGCGGTGCTCTTTTACGTTGACTATGTGTTGGAAGATATTGAGGCGTTAGAAGAGGATTCATATTCCAAAGCAATTACGCGAAAACAAGGCTTTATGATGACATCATATGATGTTTATCGAATCTTCGGAAAGTCTGTTTATGTCGAAGAAAATGAAGGGGACGCAACTCGACTTTTCGATTAATGGCCGGATTCAGCGGTTCGGCGCGGGCTGACGCCCGCGCAATCAGACAGCGCAGAGAGTGTGACAGAGGCACGGGCGCAAGCCGGTGCCGGCAGGCTGCGATTGCGGGCAGTTGACATAATACCGGATGCATTATGTCAAGCGGGA
>JAFGBA010000357.1 GCA_016933395.1 Sedimentisphaerales bacterium
CGCTGCCCGGAAATGGCCTCAACCGATATCTTAAAATACACCGAGGCGTATAAGCAGATGCGGCATGACCTCGATCCCTTCTATCAGGAGGTGTATGTCAAAGGGCGAGTAAAACTGGAAATGCGGTTTTTGGAAAAAATGGCTGTTTTCGCGCAAATCGAGAAGGAAATCGACGCGATTCGCGCCAAAACGCCAAAAATTACTCAAAAAGCTGTTGAAGATAAATACGGCGTGCATCATGTCATAATATGCCCTGATGTAAAAGTCGCTCAGGAAATGCTCGACGCCTGCAATAAAATCACCATAACCGGCGATTCCTCCGGCGGCATCGTTGAGGTCCGCGTAACGGGCGTCCCGGTCGGCCTGGGTGAACCGGTCTTCAACAAACTCGACGGCGAACTGGGCCGGATGCTCGGCATCGGCGCGGTCAAAGGCGTGGAGGTCGGCGCGGGTTTTGGCGTCAAGGACATGACCGGCTACGAATCCAACGACCAGATGCACAGTGAAGATGGCAAAGTGGTGTTCGATTCCAATAACGCCGGCGGCATCACCGGCGGCTTGTCAACCGGACAGGATATTCTCGTCCGTCTGGCCGTCAAACCCACTCCCACCATCGACAAGGACCAGCACACTATCGACAAATATACGCTGGAGAACACCAAACTATCGGCGATTACCCGCCGTGACCCGACCATCGTCGGCCGCATTTGGCCCGTCGCCGAAAACTTCACCGCCCTGGTCATCCTCGACGCCCTTATGGCCCACTACGGCTACCAGGCGTTTATGCATGAGGAATAAAAATGAATACGTCTGAGCAGATTCAATATTGGCTAAACGGAAGTGACGAAGATATATCCGCTTCCCAGGATTTATGGGAAAGAGAGCATTATCGTCATGCGATGTACTTTGCGCATTTAGCGATTGAGAAGATGCTAAAGGCTTTTGTTACGAAAGCCACCCAGGCCGTTCCGCCTCGAACACATAATCTGATGCGTTTAGCTCAACTCGGCAATGTGGAATTCAATGATCAACAGCAGGAATTTATCCGGGAATTTGGTGTGTATCAGATTGAAGGTCGCTATCCGGATGCTATGCCATTGCCGCTGGACAAGGAAACCGTCGCAAGTGAATTAAATAAAACCCGGGAATTATTATCATGGTTGAAGAAGCAATTATAGCAACGATTAAATCGTATCTTGCCATTCTCACAAACGCCGGTATTCATGCTCAGCAGGCGGTATTGTTTGGATCCTTTGCCCGTGGAGAAGGCCATGCCGATAGCGACATTGACGTCATTATCATCGCCCCGGAATTTGATCAAAAACCCTCCTTGGAGCTTATCAAAACCTTATGGCGGTTAAGAGGTAATGCCGACGACCGCATCGAGCCAATTCCCTGCGGTCAGATAGAATGGCAAACCGACCAAAAACGTCCAATTCTAGAAATCGCTCGGCAGGAGGGAATAACCATCGCCGCTTAATACGAAAGGGGCCGTTATGGAAAAGCTTGACGTCAAGAAAATGCTAAGCCATTTGTATAAGGCGATGGCGAAAAAGTGCGTAATCGTGGATGTCCCGGCCATGAAGTTTTTGATGATTGACGGCCAGGGTGATCCTAATACCGTTCCGGAATTTCATCAGGCGATGGAGGCTCTTTACGGCACGGCCTATACGGCCAAGTTCCAGCTTAAGTTCGCCAAGGTCGGCCCGGAATATGTCGTCCCGCCGCTGGAAGGCTTGTGGTGGATGAAAGGCGGCGGCTGGGACCAGAACCGCCGCGACCTGTGGCAGTGGACGGCCATGATTATGCAGCCTGATCACATCAAGGATAAGCATGTCAAGCAGGCTATCGAGGAACTCCGCCGCAAAAAGAACCCGCCCGCTTTGGACAAACTGCGTTTTGAGAAGTTCGATGAAGGCCGCTGCGCCCAGGTGCTGCACATCGGCCCCTACGACGCCGAAGGCCCGACCATAGAAAAGCTGCACACCTTCATCGGCGATGAAGGCTACGTCCTGCGCGGCAAACACCACGAGATTTATATGGGTGATCCCCGCCGGACCGCACCGGAAAAGCTGAAAACCATCATCCGCCAGCCTGTTCAAATGGTTAGCTGCGAATAAGAATTTGACGTGGGCATCTTGCCCGCGGTTCTCCGAGTCGCCAATATCTCAGCCCCCAACGGTAGTTGGGGGTAGTACGCACTGTGCGTTTTTGGGCATCTTGTCCATTCGACCCCTGACTCTCGTCAGGGGCTTCCTTTACTGTGAACGATTATAACCTTACACCCGCCGGGCGCGGCGGCGATCGTTTTCCGTAAGCAGGCGTTTACGAATGCGAATCGAGTGCGGGCAAATCTCCACCAGTTCATCTTCCTGAATGTATTCCAAGGATGCTTCCAGGCTCATTTTTCGGGCAGGACGGATATGGGCAGCGTCATCCTTGCCGGCCGCGCGGATGTTGGTGAGCTGTTTGGTCTTCACCACGTTAGCCGTAATATCGTTATCCTTGCAATGCTCGCCGACCACCTGGCCTTCATACACCTGCTCGCCCGGCGAAATAAAGAAAAAACCGCGGTCATATAATGCATCGAGCGCGTATGCGGTCACCTGCCCGGTATGGGTGGCGATGATAACACCACTAGCCCGCTGCGGCACGGAGCCGCGCATGGGTTCATAGCATTCAAAGGTGTGGTGCATGATGGCCCGACCCTGCGTGGCGTTGAGCATACGGCCGTGCAGGCCGAAGATGCCGCGCGAGGGAATCATGAATTCCATATGCACGAAATCATTCGCCCCCGTCTTGGCGTCCATCTTCACCAGTTCGCTCCGCCGGTCGCCCAGCAGGCTCATCACCGCATTTTGGCAATCGGTGGGGCAGTCAATCACCAACAGTTCAATCGGTTCATGGCGACGGCCATCGATTTCCCGCACAATCACGCCGGGCTTGCCCACGCACAGCTCGAATCCTTCCCGCCGCATGTTTTCCAACAGGATACCCAGATGCATCAATCCCCGCCCCGAAACGATAAACTCCTCCGGCGTCGCGCCTGGTTCGACGCGTAGTGCGACATTACGTTGTAATTCTTTGTCCAGCCGCTCCTTGATCTTGCGATTGGTGACGAACTCGCCATCTCGCCCGGCAAACGGGCCGTCATTGACACGGAATGTCATATGCACCGTCGGTTCGTCGATAGTAATAACAGGTAATGCGCTCGGCTCATCAGGGCAGGCAATGGTGTTGCCAATATCGACCGGATCAAGTCCCGTCACCGCACAAATATCGCCGGCTTCAACCGTATCCACCTGCTTACGCCCCAAACCCTCGAATAAATGCAGGTGCATGATTTTCTGTTGCGTATGCCGCCCCTGATTGTCAATCACGGTCACCGGCTGCCCCGCGGTCAGATTCCCGGCAAAAACCCTCCCCACGGCGATTCGCCCAACATAATCCGAATACTCCAGCAGCGTCACCAGCATTTGCACTGGCGCATCCGGCACAACGCTGGGTGCGGGAATGTGGTTGATGATGGCATCAAAAACAGGACGCATGGTTTTTTCGGGCGTATCCAGATTGGTCGTCGCCCAACCCTGCCGGGCGGAAGCATAAATAATGGGAAAATCCAGCGCCTTATCGTCGGCGTTGAGCTGCACCAGCAAATCAAACACTTCATTGACTACATCGTGCGGCCGGGAGTCGGGGCGGTCCACCTTGTTCACCACCACCACCGGCTTTAATTTATGCTCCAAAGCCTTGCTCAACACAAATCGTGTCTGCGGCATCGGCCCATCGAAAGCATCCACCAGCAGCAGCACGCCGTCGGACATTTTTAGCACCCGTTCCACCTCACCGCCGAAATCGGCGTGGCCGGGTGTGTCAATAATATTGATTTTATATTCGTCGCCGTCGGGTGTGGTATAATCAATGGCGCAGTTTTTACTTAGAATCGTAATGCCGCGTTCACGCTCCAGAGGGTTGGAATCCATAATCAACCCATGCTGGCCACCGGCGAGACGGTCCAGTTCCTCATTGCGGAACATGCCCGACTGATACAGCAACTGATCCACCAGCGTGGTCTTGCCGTGATCGACATGAGCGATGATGGCAACATTACGAATATGTTGTGCGAGCGTGTCCATATATGTATCGCCGGCATCTTGCCGGCTGGTATTCAATGCCGTTGAGACGACGGCGATACCCTGTCATTCCCGCGCAGGCGGGAATCCAGTTTTTCTGGATGCCCGATCTGAGTCGGGCATGACAATTTATTTTGCGGCCTGTTTCTGCTCGCGACGGAGGGTGATGATTTCCTGGGCAATGCGGCTGGGCACGCGGGCGTAACGAGACATCTCCATACTGAAAGTAGCTTCGCCCTTGCTCAGGCCGCGAACGGCGGTGGCGTAGCCGAACATGTTCGCCAGCGGCACTTCCGCTTGCACCACGACATAGGTATCGCGGGTTTGGGTTTCCAGGATCATGCCGCGCCGGCTGTTCAGATCGCCTACGACCGATCCCTGAAACTCCGTGGGGCATTCCACTTCGACTTTCATAATCGGTTCGAGCAGGCAAGGTTCGGTTTTACGGAACGCTTCGATGAACGCATCCTTGGCCGCGATGCGAAAAGCCATCTCGCTGGAGTCCACCGAGTGGTAGGAACCGTCATCGAGACACATTTTACAGCCGACGATTTCATAACCGGCTAACGGGCCTTCTTTCATGGCGGCGATAAAGCCTTTATTCACAGCGGGGATGTATTCGGTGGGAATACGGCCGCCGGAGATGTTGTCTTCGAATTCGTAGGTGGCTTCCGCATCCGCCGGCAGCGGAATCATGCGGCCGACAACATGAGCGAACTGGCCCGAACCACCGGTTTGCTTTTTGTGCCGATAGTTATAGGCGGCTTCGACGGTCGGTGCTTCGCGATAGCTCACATTGGGAGCGCCCACGGTGACGCTGGCCTTGTATTCCCGCCGCATCCGTTCGACATAAATATCCAGATGCAACTCGCCCATGCCGGCTATGATAGTCTGGCTGGTTTCCGGGTCGGTCGAAACACGGAAGGTAGGATCTTCCTTCATGAAGCGGCTCAGCGCCTTGGCCATGCGGTCCTGGTCAGCGGAACTAGCCGGGATAATCGCCAAGCTAATAACCGGGTCGGCCACAAAAATACTTTCCAGAGAATAATTAACGCCTTCGCCGCACAGCGTATCGCCGCTGGCGCATTCAACCGCCAGCAAGGCGATGATATCGCCGGGGCCGGCGTCGGGGATTTCCTCGCGGTCGTTGGCGTGCATCCGCACGATGCGGCCGATGCGCATCATCTTGTTGGTGCGGGCGTTGCGGTAGGTCTGGCCGCGTTCGATACGCCCCTGATACACCCGCACGTAGCTTAATTGGCCGAAGGTTTCATCCGTAATCTTAAATGCCATCGCCACCAGCGGTGCTTCGGTATCGCTTAACAGCGGGGTCTCGGCGCCTGCGTTATCGTGATTGCGGGCGAAGTACTGACGGTCCACCGGGCTGGGCAGATACGCACATACCGCATTCATCAGCGGCTGCACGCCCTTATTCTTGAACGCCGAACCCAGCATCATCGGTACAATATCGCGGTTGATGGTGGCTTCACGGATGGTTTCACGAATTATGGCTTCATCGATAGATTGATCTTCGAGCAGTTGTTCCATCAATGTATCATTGAACATGCTCAGGTCTTCGAGCATGTCATGGCGGGCCTGCTGGGCGATTTCGAGCATGTC
>JAFGBA010000358.1 GCA_016933395.1 Sedimentisphaerales bacterium
TCCAATTCCGCCTGCTGCAGGCTTTTTTCCGTCGTGGCGATAGCCGTTACGGCCTCTTGATTCTGACGGTTGATGGCCTCAAAAGCATCCTGGGCTTCACCCAGTTTTGCCAAAGCTTCGAGACGCTCGGCGGATCCTCCCGCCAATTCTTCAAATCGCCTCGCCCGAACCTGAAGATAATCCTCCCGGCTCATGCCTTCCGGATGCACCAATGTTTCGCGTACGGCCCCAATGTCGATATTGCTGGCTCCCAATTGATCACGAAGCGATTCGTACGCCTCGCGTTTTTGACGCGACTCCTTGGACGCCAGCGGCATCTGTATCTCTATACGATCGAATCCGTGAGGACGCCACACCAGGTTCATCTTGTTGCCCGGATCGACGCGTTCCTGCAAAATACGTATCATCGTCTGGGCGATGTTCTTCTTTTCATAATCGGACAAATTATCCGTATTGATTTGATACAACAGACTGGTCCCGCCGGCCAGATCAATACCCGGCTTGAGTTTCGCGTCCGGAGGATACGTCTCCCAAATGCACAGAAAAGCAATAAATCCAATTAGCACGAATTTCCAAGCTAGCTTCTTGTTCATACTTTTGCCTTTTTCCCTGCCTTGCTCAAGGCGTCTTCATGTTCATCCCACGGCCGTCGGCCGTTGTGTCCAATAATTACTTTGTTGTTTCCTCGGTTTTGATAACCCGGCCAATGGCGCTGCGCAAAATGTGCATTTTGGTGTTATTGGCCTCGTCGATTTTCAACACCACTTCATCGTCCCGCACGTCCACCACCGTACCGATAATGCCGCCGATAGTCTGCACTTTATCTGTTTTCTTGATGCCCGCCAGCATCATTTTCTGTTCCTGCTGGCGCTTCCGCGGCCCGCGAAACATGAAAATATAAAAAATAATCCCTATGGCGGCAAAAAGGAACAACTGGCTCATGTTAAATCCTGTAGGCTTGTCTCCCTGTCCCGGCTCAGGCGTTGCGCCGCCGTCTTTCTGTACCGTACCCGTCTGACCTTCCTGGCCGGACGGAGCCGCTTCGCCGCCGCCTGTCTCCGTTGCTTGTGCTAATAATAAATCCATTGCGTTCATCATGGTTCCTTTCCCGGTGTGGTTAATTCACATCCGTGGCAACTTCCCTGTCATAACTGACCCAGCGCTGTGACCACTGGGCATAACGGTTTTCCTGTATCGCCAGACGCGCCTGTTGCATTAATCGCTGGAAGAATCGCAGATTATGCAACGACAGCAAAATCGGCCCGGCCATCTCGCCCACCAAAAACAAATGCCGCAAATAGCCTCGCGAAAAATGCCGGCACGTATAACAATCACATTCTTTGTCCAATGGTTCGGTATCATGCTTATAACATTGGTTGCGTAATTTAATCGTACCGCTGCCCAGAAACGCTCCGGCATTGCGGCCGTTGCGCGTCGGCAGCACGCAATCGAACATATCCACCCCAGATCCTATCGCCATCGCCAGATCGCGCGGCGTTCCCACGCCCATCAAATAACGAGGTTTGTCGCCAGGCAACATCGGCGCCGTAAACGCCACCGTTTGCGCCATCGCCTCGTGCCCCTCGCCCACGCTCAATCCGCCAATAGCGTAACCGGGAAATCCCATGCCCACCAACGCCTGGGCACACTGCCGGCGTAAATCCATATCCGTCCCTCCCTGCACGATTCCGAACATCAATTGGTCTTGACGCTGATGTGCTGACAGTGATTGCTCGGCCCAGCGAACCGTTCGTTCCACCACGGCTTCCAGATGCTCACGTTTACACGGCAAGGCCGGGCATTCATCGAATGCCATAATAATATCCGCCCCCAACTGGTTCTGCACCCGCGTGGCGATTGTCGGATTAAGACGCACCTTCGCTCCGTCGATATGTGATGAAAACTCCACTTCATCATCATCCACTCGCCGCAGCGCACTAAGGGAAAATACCTGAAAACCGCCGCTGTCTGTCAAAATCGGTCCTTCCCAACCCATAAACCGATGCAGCCCGCCCAGACGCTCGATGACTTCCGATCCCGGCCGCAGGAGTAAATGATAGGTATTCGCCAAAATCATTTGCGCCCCTGTCCGGGTTAATTGATCGGGCAAAACGCCTTTTATGCTGCCGCGCGTTCCGACAGGCATGAATGCCGGAGTATCGACCGGACCATGCGGCGTTTCCAGCCGCCCGCACCGGGCGCTGCTGGTGGTATCCTGGTTGGTGACGGTAAATGAAAACATGCTTGCCTAGTATGCCCTCACCAACGTCGCTTCGGGATAGTAATATGCCAAAATCTCGACCGTGTTACGCCCCTGCCGCGCCATCTGCTCACACCCACACTGACATAATCCCACACCGTGTCCCCAGCCGCGGCCATTTTCAAATCGCCAACTGTCGCCATTATCTTTCATATCATACCAACTACTGCGCAATGCCTGCTCCGGCCGGGTTACGCCCAACCGAAAATCTTCGCCGCAAATCAATCGACTATGGCCATTCCGACCTATTAACCGCAAAGCCTCAACCCGGCCGTAATCACTGCGACGCGCCACCTGCACATCTTTTATCACTTCCAAGCTCGCCAACTCCGGGTATCGCTCCATCAGCCGTCGGCTTACTTCGTCCTTGCTCACCTCGACCGGCGCCCAGCAGTAATGCTCCGGTTTGGCGACAGCCTTACAGTAAGGACACGCCACACCGCTCAGCGGTGTCAATCGTTGGCCAAACACTGATGCGGCATTCTGTGTATGGCCGCCGCACGATGAACTAAAATATGCCGGAAACAATTTTTCCTTACCGGCCGGGCCATATGTCAATACGATGCCTTTCGTTGCCTGCACGACCCGAGCGATCCGGCGATCTTCCGAACCCATGCCGCCATAAACCTGGCTGCCCTGGTCGCTGGTGACATCCCAGTTGGCGTTTTCCGACCGCCGGCGATGCATCTGGTGCAAAGCGTATGTCCGGCAGGCTATCGCCTGCGCTCGCAACGCCCGTCCATCCCAATAGGCGGGCATTTCCGCGCCTACCACACCCGCCAGATACGACTCTATATCGAGTTCGTTAACAACCGCGAAGCCTTGCTCTCCCGCCGGAATACACCGCAGGATGCCGCGATAAGAAGCCGCCTGAGGTGAACCGGCTTCTATCACCGCGCCGTCCACCGGACGAATAATCAATGCTTCCTCTGTCGCCAGTTCTTTTTCCGCAACAAACTTTGCGTCGGTTAAAAACCACTTGTCGTTACGCCGACTTAACCGACCTGACCGAAACATTATCAGTTCCGTTTTTGGGACCGACAAATCATCCGTAACTACCTGTAACGAACCATTTCTTCCGGCCAGCGATAAATCCGAGCATTCCCACAAGAAGACTCGGATGACAACATCTTGGGCCTGTGTCAAAACCGACGACGGCCCGGGGGACATAACCTTGAACTCTCGTGTCTCGCGATGGTCACATCCTAATTGGATGACCATTATTGCCGCCGACATCCCTATTTCGGCGGCTATTCGGGACAACCTTCTCATGGTGATCCCTTTCTCGCACAAGAACCGGCCGTATCATCCATCTTCTTTTTCATTCGCGGGCACATGCTTTACGGCCGTACGATGAGAACCAAAAAAATAACTCAGTCTTCCAACTGACGTAGTGATAATCCGCGATCCTTCAATAATTGCTTGATCTCCAGTAAACTGGTCATGCCGAAATTCTTGCAGCCCAGCAGTTCCGCTTCGGTATGACCGGCCAGTTCGCCCAGCGTTTGAATATTTAACTGCTGGAAACATTTACGGGAGCGAACCGACAATTCCACTTCGGAAAGCGGCGTCGCCATTAATTCATTTTTAGCTTTGTCTTCCTCCTCCATCCCCGCATCTTCCTCCTCATCTTCATAGGCGGGCTCTTCCAGCATCTGCCCCAGCCGTAATCCCTTGGAATTCAATATGACCTTGATTTCCTGCAGACTCGTTTCACCAAAATTCTTATACGCCAGCAGATCACTTTCGGTCACCCTGAGTAGATCGCCCAATACCCGGATATTCATTTTCTTAAGACAGTTTCGCGACCGCACCGACAATTCAAAATCGCTAATCGGAATTTCCAATACCTGATTTCGCCGATCAATGCGTTTTTCCTGTTCTTCGTCGATATACATCGTCACGCTTGAATCTATGTCTTTCAAAAACATGCGCGCACGCGGATGGTTGGGATATGCTTCCAATACGCGCGTGATACACTGCTTGGCGCGATAATAATCTTCCGCGTCTTCATAGAGCACCGCCAGGTTTAACAACGCGTTGATGTGCACCTGATCCATATCGATACAACGGCGGTAATACTCCATCGCTTTGGCTTCATCGCCGTAAAGATCGTAAGCGTACGCCAGTGAAAACAGCGCCCTTGTATGCCCTCCGTCCAGTTGCACGGCCTTTTCAAATTCCACGATGGCGCCTTCATGGTCGCCATTCACGTCAAGCAATCTGCCGCTTTGATAATGATGTTCGGCGCGAATTTCTCCGATTCGCGAGGTGCGTTTTAATCGTTCCGCTGCATCATCAACACGACCCGCCTGGATAAGACAATCAACGATCCCCATTTCCATATCAAAGCTGTCGCCGCCTTTGTTGCCCCACTGCTCGAGCGTTGCTATCGCCTCATCCCATCTTTTTAAATGCATCAGGCAGCAACCTTTCAGTTGAAGTCTGCCGGCGCTGCTATCAGCCTTTTCCAACCATTCAAAAGCCGACCTGTAATCGCCTAAAGCATAAAACGCCATCCCGACCTTGGCGGCTTTTGAAGTGTTTTTTGACCAGGTTGAAGTGTTCTCGGCAAGCATTTGCCTTAATTGTTCCTGAAACTGCTCTCGAGCCGTTTCACTACGGCGAACAATATGCACCATCTTGTCAAATTGCTCCTCCGAAAGAACTTCATCCGTTAAAAGAATTCCTGTCATACTCTGGACCGCTGCATCCATAGGGCCCGTCTCCCTTAGCTATTTTCTTTTTATTTCTTTCAATTTCACAATGCTTGCCATAAACGCAAGCCGATTATTATAAAGTGGATACGCTGCCATGCAACCGAAAAACCACCCTTGTATATGACTCTTTCATTTAGCCAATTTTGAAGTATTATTTGTAAATATGGGACCATTCTGACATTATTATGACCAATATTTTCCTAACACCTGCCGAAATAATCGGTTACCATCCAAAGATAAATATAAACCATTTACATTATTTGGTCTTTTTACAACCAAGTTAAAAAAAGACTTTTAACTACAATGACAGCTTTAAGTACTTATTATTACTATTGTTATATAAGCCATGACTCTAATGCCACATAGTTTTTATTTTATCGTAAATCCCAAGAGCGGCGCTCATGGTCGAGCCGATATTGTTCGTCGACTGCGAAATCACCTCAATGAGCGCGGTGACCATGTGGACATAGCCCTAACGCAATCACTCGATCATGCCGCTGATTTGGCCCGCTTTGCGTTACAGAGAAATTATCGGACCATTATCATTGCCGGTGGTGATGGTACGGTTCGCACCGTCGCCGAAGCCATGGCCGGTGCTAAAATACCCCTTCTTATCCTCCCCACTGGTACGGAAAACCTCCTTGCCGGCGAACTTGGACTGGATGGCTCCCTGGAAACTACTTTAAAAACCTTGGATAATGGCCGGATTCGCCTTCTTGATCTTGGGCAAACCGGTAATCGCTTTTTTATCTCTGTCGCAGGTGTGGGATTTGATGCGGAAGTCATCCGGCGCCTTAATATCATCCGTTCAGGACATATCACCCACATGGATTATATCTGGCCTATCTGCCGAACCTTTTGGGAATATCAATTCCCCATTATGCACGTTATGGCTGACGGCGAATTAATTTGCGATGAGCCTGCATTGGTTTTTGTGGGTAATATTTCAAGATACGCTGTCGGCTTGAAAATCTTCCACAATGCCGATTGTAGCGATGGTTTGCTCGATTTGACGATTTATAAATGTACTCGTCGCAGTGTTTTATTGGGACACGCTTTAAGAACGATTATCAATCGTTCATACCATTCCCCTGGTGTTATTAGGATTAAAACCAGAAACATCACAATTTCCAGCCCACAACCGTATATTCCTGTTCAATTTGACGGCGATCCCGGCCCTGCCATGCCCCTAACAATTTCCGTTCATCCCTCTGCAGCCTGTGTTCTCACTCCCCCACCTCCACCTGGATATATTTGGCACCCTCCCGTTCGCTGGTACCACCTGCGACAGTGGTTAGGGCGTTAATTTAGCAAAAATCTAATTCCTTTCTGGATAATAAAATACCGTTACAATCGATATTTCTTAACAGATTATTTGTAATCTTCAGGTATTTCTTCTGTCGGTTTCCATTGACGTCAACACCCCTAAAAACGTAAAATATATATGAAGCGTTTTACTCCTTTCGCGGCGCTTCCGCCGACAGTCAGTTGTCTCCACTGACTGTCGGCACTATTATATACAGACCGGTAGGTATGTATTCCCGCCTCTATTCCACTTTTCTAAATAATTCTTTTTCGTATTCAATTAAATGACGTTTTAATTCATCCCCCTGAATCCCGGAATATCCCCCTATTGAACCATCAGATCGAATTACCCTATGACATGGTATTATTATCGGCACAGGATTTTTAGCCATCACACGTCCAACCGCACGGCCAGCGTATTGACGACCTGCCTTCTTGCCGAGTTCACTGTAACTTATTAATTTGCCGATCTTTATAGCCGAACAAGCTTTCAAAACACCCCTTGAAAAATCACTAAAACCAAAAAGATTTATTTTACATTTAAATTCCACCGTTTTTTTATCAAAATACCGCTTAACATCCTCAACCACTCCTTTCAGTAATGTTTGATGTTCGATCCCAGATTTAAACTCTTTTTGCAAGTGATGTTTTAATACTTGTTTTGAACTTCCCGGTCCCAATAATCGAATTAATTGTCCTTTTTGAACAACTATTCCCACCGGCCCCCAAGACGTATTAAATAATCGATAAAAAATCTCGCCGTATATTCTTTTTGCGCAGATATTTACCATTATTATATATAGTTAGTACATAAGGTCTTATTTAATCATACCTTATAAATAGAACTGTCATCTAAATCTATATCCCCCGCCAGCGGCTCCAAGTCCGCAAGAGGATCATTCGCGGCAGTTCCTTGAGGAACCACTGTGCCGGAATCACCAGCAACATTATTATGTTGAGACCGTTGAGTTGTTGCAGAAACAGCCTGATTATGCTCATTTATTTCATCCGGTTGAATGGTTTCAGGCTTGCCGTCAATCTGGACAGTAAATTTAAGCGTACCCACTAAAATGGTGTCACCTGCACATAAAACGCCTTCCATAATTCGCTGATTGTTGAGAAAAGTGCCGTTTGCACTGCCAAGGTCCTGTACGACCAATTTATCCTCTTGCTGGATAATCCTACAATGTTTACGGGATATATAGGCATGGGGTATATATATATCGCAATCATTGCGGCGTCCGATGATACTAATACCCCGCTTAAGCTTGATATCTTTCCGCCGCCCATGTTTTGTGAAGACTACCAGCGAAGTGTCCACCGCTAAAGATGTCCTCTCTCCGGGTTGAATGGTCCTAACACTTTGTTAATAATAAACTTATTATATATTTACCTTTTACTGCGCCGGCTGCCTACATATACCATAAACACCTGCCGGCATAAACCCGGTCACTAGAAGTTTAACCGGATTTTAATACTTTTGCAAGTTATTTTAATCAAGGATTGCGCGGGATTAGCCCGTATAATGGGCATTTACAACCTTAAATATATTTGAAAATCGCCTGAAAAACAGCTTTTGAACGACCGTTAACATGGATCAAGGATATTTACTATTCCTTTTAATAAGCCGGTCAATAGCCATTAAGTTCAGCATTAAATGGCGTGGATGGTGATAATTTTCGACGCGATAATAGTCTTTTACAAATGTAATCTTTCGATCCGTAAAGCAATTCCACAAGGAATAGCCGTACTTTTTTAAGGGGTATTTGTCTTGGACGAAGGCATATGTTTTATTAAACCAGTCTCTAGCCCATGCTGCGCCGGTTTTTTCATAAACTAACATGGTCGCAACCAGGACTTCCTCCTGTGCCCATGAGCCTTTAAGCTTTACATCCCACGAATTTTCATTCACATTCCATACACCCAGATAAAAACCACCATAGACATCATCCCAGGATACTTCCAGGTGTCGCTTTATCATTCCGGCGGCGCTGTCGAAAAGAGCCGGATCGCCTATGCGTTCGGCCTCCACCAAAATCATCCAGAGGACTTCAATGCTGTGGCCGGTATAAGCCAAATCCCCCCATTCTGCTTTAACACGGGACATATCGTGATTCAAAACTTCATTAATCAAATCATATTCGGGATTATAATGATAATTCATCACCGCATCCACGCAGCGCCGGGCCAATTGCTCGATTTCAGCATCATATTTATATTCCAGCATTTGCGTGGACAGTCGCAAAAGCAACATCCAATGCCCAATAATTCTCAAACCCGGCGTGCCCGTAGCTTCCGGAGAAATATTACTTGATAAATCAACGTATTGACCATAATCCTCACGGTCGTAAATTCTAACACATTTAAACAGGATATCTCTGGCCATATTCCAATAGGCGTCATCGCCAACGGCTTTGGCGTATTCCGTCAAACCCTCCGCGATAAATAAATCGCCATAAATATGCTTGTGGACGGCATTGGCCTCCACGCTGACCTGGCCGGGCTGAAGGCCCGTCGGCGGAAGAATCTCGCCCTCGCGCGTCAAAAAACTCGGCCATAACTCATCGCCCTGAGGCTTCTGACGCATTAAAAATTCAATCGCCTTACGAGCAACTTCAAGATGTTTTTCATTACGGTCCAAATGGTTATATAAAAATGAATAAACCCAAATGCCTCGGCCCACAAATATTGTATTTTTATTGGTGGTTATGTTATTACCTTCGCGGTCGGTATTACACATAAAACCGCCATACTCGTGGTCAATCACATATTTGTCGAGGAACGGAAGAAAATCATCGAATAAATCATACCGATATTGGCCGCGCAATTGTTCCAATGTTTTCCCGCCCAGGCAGGATGTTTCCACGCGCGCATACTCATCATACTCCTTGCACTCAGAACCCACGCCTTTCGCCTTTCTTTCCCCCGGATCGGCAACAGACTGGCAACCTATTAATGCAAGAAAAATCAATGCCGGCCCAAGAACCATAAAAACCGCGCCAACTGAATTACTCAGCCGTTTCACATGATCCATGAACAAATTCCTTGCAAATAAATTGATGAACGATCAGGCGGTTTCCTTCTTTTTGACAGGCTTGTTGTCGAACAGCGGACGCCGCCCTTCGACGACTTCCACATCAACCTGATAGGCCCCCTCGGCAGGCTGCTCAGGTAAATCATATAGGTATTTGAGCATAATTTCTTCGATAACCGACCGCAGGGCGCGGGCGCCGGTCTCGCGTTTCATCGCCTTACGCGCTATTTCCCGAAGAGCATCTTCCGTAAAAATCAACTCGGCATTTTCGATTTCAAAATACTTCTGGTACTGGCGAACAACGGCATTGCGCGGCTCGGTCAATATTTTAATCATTGCCTCCTCATCCAGCGGTTCCAATGCCGCTATAACGGGCAGCCGGCCGACGAATTCAGGTATCATTCCGAAATGCACCAGGTCGTCAGGCGTTACATCTTTGAGCACAGAGCGACGGGCATTGGTATTGGCGTCGGTCTTTCCTTGCTGCTGCTCCGAGGCAAAACCTATCATGGACCGACCCAAGCGTTTTTTTATGGTGTTTTCAATACCATTAAACGTACCGCCCACGATAAAAAGTATCTGGGTGGTGTCCATCTGGATGTATTGCTGTTCGGGATGTTTGCGGCCGCCCTGGGGTGGAATGTTGGCGATAGTGCCTTCCAGCAATTTCAATAAGGATTGCTGAACGCCTTCGCCGCTGACGTCCCGCGTAATGCTGACGTTCTGGTTGGTCTTGCCGATCTTGTCGATTTCATCGATATAGATAATGCCCCGTTCGGCGGCTTCAATGTCATATTCCGCCGCCTGCAACAAACGCAAAAGAACATTCTCGACATCTTCGCCGACGTATCCGGCCTCAGTCAGGGTGGTGGCGTCGCTGATGGCGAAAGGCACCCGCAGGAACGTCGCCAACGATCGCGCCAGCAACGTTTTACCGCAACCGGTGGGGCCGATAAGCAGGACATTACTCTTTTCGATTTCGACGTCATCATCGTCCTGCCGTTCGGCCAGATAATTCAGGCGTTTATAATGGTTATACACGGCCACCGACAGGCACATCTTGGCCTGGTCCTGACCGACAACATAACTATCCAGATGTTCTCGAATCTTACGGGGGGTAGGAACTTCCCGCACCGAGCCGGCATGACGACTGACTTTGCGGCGTTCCTGCTTAATAATCGTTGAGCATAAATCCACGCAACCGGCGCAGATATATATCCCATCAGGCCCTTCGATTATCGGGCCAACGTCCCGCTCACTTTTTCCGCAAAAACTACATACCCCGGTCCTTCGTCGGCCGCCGCTACTATTACCATTACCGGGCGGTCCTTTACGTCGCGTCCCTGACATTGCCGAATCCTTTCTGATTTGTCATCCGTTGTTCGCCTTTAGTTACAACCGGGCGTTACGGATAATCTGATTTTTCAAAACCTCATATTCACCATCGCTGATATTACCCTCACGGCGTAAACGGCGAAGCTGCTCCATGGAAAACACCTCCGTATCGCTTGCGCTATTATGGTCATCACCGTTGCGCAAGCGGCTGCGCACCAGGATAAAAGCCACTATTCCACCCACCAGCAGCAGGCCCAGCGATAGCCCAATCCAGACGAAATTCTGCCGGGCGGTATTCGCTAACACCATAATTTCAGCCATATTAAGGTTATACCTCATTAGGTCGTTCAGGTCAATGATCGACCTGAATGAAAAATACCTGCACCCTTGCCAGGTATGTTCGGGACGTTTATATTGATGTTTTTGGCATCATTGGAGACAACAACATGGAATTAGCCATGATTGACACTACGATTATCCCCCTGGCCGAGGCCCGCATCAACGCCCACGACCGGGGGCTTTATTTCGGTGACGGCGTTTATGAAGTGGTTCGCAGCTACAACGGCCGACTTTTCGCCATGGATCGCCATATCCTTCGCCTGGAGAGGAGTTTACGAGAGATTGCCATGCTGGAAAAAGTCGATCTCACCGACATCGCCCAGCGGGTAAACAAGCTTCTGGCGGCCTCGAAGCTGACCGACGCCGTCATCTACTTCCACCTGACCCGCGGCCACACCGAACCCCGCGCTCACAACTACCCGGATGCGTGGGAACCGGCCTTCCTGGCGACGGTGCGTCCGGCCCAGACCCAAAACCGCTTCGTCGCCGCCTGTATCACGGCCCCGGACCTTCGTTGGAAACGCTGCGATATAAAGTCGCTGAACCTGCTGCCCAACATCCTGGCCAAGCACAAAGCCGTCGCGGCCGGTTGTTATGAAGCGATTCTCATCGACGACGCCGGTTGGGTTACCGAAGGCACGGCGTGTTCCGTCTTTATCGTGCGCGAGGGCCGGTTGCAAACCGCCCCGCTCACCGCCAACATCCTGCCCGGCATCACCCGTGCTTTGATCATCGAGTGGGCCGGGCAACCGGGCCTGAACGTACGGGAGGAATCCTTCACCCGCAATGACATGCTCGCGGCGGAGGAAGTCATGATTACCGGCACCGGCTCGGAAGTCATCGGCGTCACCCGGATTGACGACCGCATGATCGCCGACGGCCGCTGCGGCGCGATCACGCAAAAATACCAGAAACTGCTGGCCGACATGACCCGCGCCGGCGGCTGATTCATCCCCTTTTAATCCAAGGATACCCGCCATGAAAACCTTAACCGTCAAACCCGCCGACCAATGCAAGTACGATATCCTCTCCCTCGGTGAGATCATGCTCCGGCTCGATCCCGGCGAGGAGCGGATTCACACCACCCGCACCTTCCGCGTATGGGAAGGCGGCGGCGAGTATAACGTCGCCCGCGCCCTGCGCCGCTGCTTCGGCCAGCGGGCCGCCGTGGCGACGGCGATTGTCGATAATCCCGTCGGCCGCCTGCTCGAAGACCTCATGCTCCAGGGCGGAGTGAATATGGAATACGTCAGGTGGGTTCCGTTCGACGGCATCGGGCGCGAGTCGCGGATCGGCCTGAACTTCACCGAGCGCGGCTACGGCATCCGCGCGGCCCGCGGGTGCTCGGACCGGGGCCACTCGGCCGCCAGCCAACTCAGGAAGGGCGACATCGACTGGAACCGGATTTTCGGCGCTGACGGCGTGCGCTGGTTTCATACCGGCGGCATCTTCGCCGCCCTTTCGGACACCACGCCCGACGTCGTGCTGGAAGCGGTGCAGGCCGCTCACCAACACGGGACGGTGGTCTCCTACGATCTGAACTATCGTCCCAGCCTGTGGAAGTCTTACGGCGGACAAAAACGCGCCCGCGAAGTAAACCGGTCTATCGCCCCTTACATCGACGTCATGCTCGGTAATGAAGAAGACTTCACCGCCGCGCTGGGTTTCGAGGTTGCCGGGCTGGATGCGGCCTGCTCCAAACTCGACCCGGGCAACTTCAAGAAGATGATGAAGGAAGTCGTCGCGGCCTTTCCCAACTTCGCCGCCGTGGCCACCACGCTACGTAACGCCCGCACGGCCACATTCAATGACTGGGGCGCGGTGCTCTACCTGGGCGGCGAATTTTTCGAGGCGATGCTGCGGGAAAACCTGGAAATTCTCGACCGCGTCGGCGGCGGCGACAGCTTCGCCTCCGGCCTGATCTACGGCCTGATGGAAGGCAAGACGCCGTCGGAGGCGGTCAATTACGGCGCCGCCCACGGGGCGCTGGCCATGACCACGCCCGGCGACACCACCACCGCCAGCCTGGCGGAAGTGGAAAAGGCCATGAAAGGCGCCGGCGCCCGCGTAGACAGATAAAAAATTAGCCACAGATTTACACAGATGAACACAGATTTTAATTCTGATCAGTGAAGATATATTTTCCTCTTGCCTTGGTCGGGCGTCGGGTGTATATTAACGATTGATAAATCAATTGGCCAATTAAGGGAGGGCCGAATGCGAAAAGAAGGGTAGAATCGACAATCTAAATAAGATTTGAAAACATCGGGTTTTCAAGCGTCCCAAGGAAAACGCAACTTCATGGCTTTGGCTGTGAATATTCGCGGAGACGTTTGGAAGGCTCGGTGCTTCGCTTTTACGGGGAGCACCGTTGCTTATTTAAGCGGCGGTCATCAGTTATACCCCCGTCTATAGAAAGCACCGTCGTCTTTTGCGTTCTCCGCGGGCTGTTGCGGCCCTCCTTGGGCGTGATTGCGGCGGTGCTTTAATATGCGCTGCGAGATAAACATATAGGAATATGTGTACAGAGATTGTTTAGCCAGAGAAAGGAGCGACCAACGGGAGCGGGTAAGCGACAAATGACCGCGGCGTTAGGAGGATCCATGATCCCGGCGATAGTCCGGCCGGTTGGAGCAGCGCCTCACGGGACGCTAAGGGCGGCCGGGCCATATCGCCTTTATTGGAAGCGAGATATGTACAATAAGCGAAATATCGCAAAATATGAACATTTTCCTTGACA
>JAFGBA010000359.1 GCA_016933395.1 Sedimentisphaerales bacterium
ACCCATGACTGACCTCCAAATTCAAATCATGGGCCAATTATCACCGTTTCAAAACACCCCACAAGATGCACTTGGCCGAATGGTTTCAGTTATCGCTTATTATTTATGAAGTAAATCACTATCGGCTTCAGCAGGTAGTAATTTACTTGTTGCGGCGTCTAGGATTTTTATGCAGTGAATCTTCAGATGGGCAATTTAGCGATTGTGCCGGAAATAGTTACATTTTTGTGCTCTATCGAAAACATTTTAAGTATTTCATAGGGTTTTATCAATAAGAAGGCGGTGGAACAACAGCACTCAGGGCACGGAAGTCACAAAGACACAAAGGGATTGATACTCCGTGGCTCCGCGGCTCCGTGAGAAACATGGCTTTAATCTCCGGCGGGGACGCCGAAGCCACCATGATTTTCTCTCACAAAGGCACAGAGCCACAAAGTTGTAAATCATATTAATCCTGTTCATCATGTCTATTTCTCTTTGCGGTTTTTGCGTTCTTTGCGGCCAATGAATTATCGGGCTTCGTTTTCCCTTCGGGGCTCTCCGCTGCGCTCCGTGTCGTCTGTTTCGCGTCTTTCGTGGTTTAAAACGCTTTAGTTGTTGTCCCGGCAGAACTTGCAGCGGTTTTCGCGGTTTCGCGTCCGATAAAAATCCCCGCGCGAGGACAGCGTTTTTTGCTCAGCCGCGGCGCTTAAAGGAATCGTTGCTGCGCTTTAAGCGTAGCGATAAAATAAATTGACTTTGCCGTCCCGCCAAAAGCACCGGGACGGAGTAAACATACTTTGCTCTGATGATAAAATCGCACAGAGGAAGAAGACTTACCTGGGACCGGCGAAAAAACCGCCGCCGCCGGGGAAATTCACCTTGTTTTTTCGCAAAATTCGCCGCCGCCCGGTCCAGTTGCCGGACCCGACTCCACGGGGGCTTTTTACGCTTCGCCGTGCCGGCCGCGAACCCGTTGAACACCGGAAAATCAATCGTAACCAGTATACAAGTGAAACGTGTGTTAGTTGCAGAACGTTACCGGGATGCGATTACATTCCAGCCATTTTGTCACGAAGTAAGCGAAGTCCTGAAGGTCGGTAAGGCAATCGCCGTTGTAATCGATCTCCACCGGTACGCCGCATATCCAATCCCCCCACAGCGACCACACGCTCGCAGCATCCGAGGTGTCCCAGGCGGGCAAGACGCCTTGCCACACCGAAAAGTCATCCAACTCGCCATTCGGAGCGGTGAACTGCGTTTCGCCGTAAACATCCGGACTCAGCGCCGCGATAGACGCATCGATCAGTCCGCCGCCCGCCAGTTGCAGAGTGCGCGTCAGCATCCCGTCAACATACATATCTACGGTTTCGGCCCAACCGTCACCCGCCACCGTCAGCATGTGCCATTCATTCAGGGTAACCGTATCCCCGAAACCATTATAAATCCACGCCGTGCCGCTCCAGCCCCGCAGCAGTTCCGGCTCCAGCGTATCGCCGTCAATGACGATATAACGCGGCAACAAGTTGGCGGCCGTGCCGGGATTACTCCATACATCACCCACGCCGCCCAGGATAATCTTGGTGTTGGCGGCAGCGGTATTTAATTTCACCCAGACATTGATGCTATAGGAATTATGGTTCGAGATATCCGGCGCTAACATCGCCGAAAGTACTTCCGCATTAGCATTATTGCCTGCCCCCACAAACGACAAGGCATTGTCGCCGGCATCGCCGCTATGGCCGCCGGCTACCACCCACTCGCCGCCGGTGAACCAGCTTCCCAGAACGCCGTTGTTGCTCCAGGCAGTGGCGTCGCTCGCGGCCAGGCCGGCGCTTTCATCCAGACGCCATTGTAGAATCGCTTCCGAAGCGGTGTCCTGCGCCGGGCTGTTACCTGAAATGGCCCAGGCCAAGACCAAAACCAAAGGCAACACAGCTCGTTTCATGGCTATTATCCTTAAAGCTCGTTTTCCTGTTGCAAACCTGGCATTACTTCACCGACAACGTCTATTGCGGATAGTAATTGATGCCGTTCAGATCCCAATGTTGCTGGATCAGAACCAGTCGATGGTGGAAATCAGTGAAATCCTTGTTTTTCGCCGTCGTCCAGCCAACCTCCGCGTAGGCCGCCAGCCGCGGGAAGGTTTGCCGATACACCTGTTCGGCGTTGATAAAGTATTCGGTCCACATTTGACAGCCTAATCCCTTCACCCTGCCATGGAACCGGCTGTCCAATCCCGAAGGAATGGGTTCAAAGCTATACGCCTTAGTCAAAGGAATCGAACTATAGCTGTAATCGAGATAGGTGTACGGGTAATATGAATTCACAATGTCGTAGTCATGTTCGGCGGCTTGGGTGATCAAGGAGATATCCCCTTTCCAGAAATGCACCACCGTGTTGGGAGCAATTTGATCCGTCGCCACCTGGCCCAGGATATCGTTCCATCCCATCATGCGTTTGCCGTGCGCTTCAAGATAATGCGACATGGCGTTGGTGAACTGCAATTGCAGTTCGGCGTAACTGCCAATGTTCTCCTGTTGCATGTAGGCCAGAATATCCGGATTTTGCGCCCATATTTCGTAGAACACTTCATCGCCGCCGATATGTATGACCGGGCCGGGAAACATGGCCATGATTTCATCAAGAACATCTTCACAAAATTGAATCACAGCGGGATTCGTCACATTAAGCACGTCTTTGTATTCCACCGCTCGGGTAAAATAGATACAGACATCTCGAGGTTCGCCGGTGGAGCCCAGCCACTGATATGAAGCTATCGCGGCGGTGGAATGGCCGGGCATGTCGATTTCCGGCACGATGGTGATGTGGCGTTCGGCGGCGTAGCTGACGATCTCCTGGATATCCTGCTGCGTATAAAATCCTGAGTGCGGCTCGCCGTAAAAACTCCCGTCCGCTTTTTGCGAATCACTGCGCCACGAGCCGATCTCAGTGAGAAGCGGGTAGTTTTCGATCTCTATCCGCCACCCCTGGTCATCGGTGAGGTGCCAATGCAGGATATTCATCTTGAGATAGGCCATTTCATCCAGCAGGCTCTCGACGGTGTCTTTGCCCTGAAAGAAACGCGCTTCATCGAGCATATAGGCCCGCCAGGGAAAACGAGGCTTGTCTTCAATAAAAAGACAGGGCAGCTTCCAGGCGGCGTTGGGATCACGCGGTTGTTTTTCGAATTTCGGTCCCAGCAATTGCCGCAACGTCTGCACGCCGTAAAAAAATCCGGCGTTATCAGCCGCGCTAATTGTCATCCGGTCGGGCGAAATATCCAGCAGATACCCTTCCTGCCCCAATCGATTAAACAGATTCGTTGAAAAATTCAGATAGATCGCCGGAGGCGATGGCGAAGATTCAGACGCCTCAAAAACCAGAGGCGATAAGATATCGATAAGATACTCACCCGTTGAGCGGCCATCCTCGTCAAATACCACCGGTATATCTTTCATCAAAGTAAAAGCGATATCATCTGCTTTTATATTCATCCTCATTGGCCGGGGAACCACATTTATCGGCAAACGACCACTGTCTAGCCATCGTGACGCGAAGTAAGCAAGATCCCCTTCATCCGTGACACAATCATCGTTGTAATCAATCTCTACCGGCGCAGTACAAATCCAACTGCCCCACAAGGACAATACGCTGGGCGCATCACCCTGGGCGGGCAGAATTCCTTTCCATACCGTAAAATCATCAATCACGCCGTCCGGCGCCGTGAACTGGATTTCATCAAAAACATCCGGACTCAGCGCCGCCACGGAAGCATCAATTAAACCGCAATCGGCCAGATGCATAGTTCGCGTCAACACACCGTCAACATACAAATCAATGGTATCGGCCCAACCGTTGCAAACCACCGTCAGCATGTGCCATGCGTTTAAATTTATCGTCGTCGCGAATCCAGAATAGATCCACGCTGCGCCATCCCAGCCGCGCAGCAATTCCGGCTCCAGAGTATCGCCATCAATGACGATATAACGCGGCAACAAGTTGGCGGTCGCGCCGGGATTGCTCCACACATCGCCCACGCCGCCCAGGATAATCTTGGTATTGGCGGCGGTGGAATTCAATTTCATCCAGAGATTTATACTATAACTGTTAAAGTTCGAAACATCCGGAGAAAGGGACCCGGAAAGCACCTCCGCATTGGTATCATTACCCGCACCCGCAAACGACAAGGCATTGTCACCGGTATCGTCGCTATGACCACCATTGATTGCCCATTCACCGCCGGTGAACCAACTGCCTAGGGCGCCGTGGTTACCATACGCTGTGGCGTCACCGGTTTGAAGGCCGGAGGTTTCATCCAGACGCCATTCCAGAATCGCTTCCGGAGCGGTACACTGCGGCGGCTGGAAACTGATGGAATCGAAATACATCGTCGCGGCCGAACTGATGTCCAGTTCCAGGATGGTCAGGTCAGCGGGATCGCCGATATATCGCTCCAAGCGTAATTCAGTCCAGTCGGCGGCCTGCGTTGCGTCGGTTACGGTTTTTTGCACGGCCACCGCCCCGCCGCTGTTTTTAACACGAACGGTCAAATCCCCGGCAGGATTACCCATGATACCCTTATACCATAAAATGATATCCAATCCGTCTTGGTCGGAAAAATCCGGAACATAAGGCATGGTTTTGGTAACCGTACCAGCCACGGTGATTTGCACGCGTAACGATTGAACACCGTCATTCACCTCTGTGGTTTCCAGGCTGAGGGTTCCGGACGTCGTGCTCCAAAGCGTCGCCAATGCGGTGTTGTCGGCATAGGCTTCGAAATCATCCGGAATGAAACCGGTCGCCCAATCAACTGTCGCGCCGGGATGTTCATAAAGATAGGTTACGGCGCCGGCGTCAAGCGTTTGATCATAGTATTGCACGTCATCCAGCCAGCCTTTGAAAGGTCGGGGACTGGTTTCTCCCTGGCGAGCCCCCGCGGCAAAGGTTCCATTCGTCACATCCGGCAACGGTTCGTAGGGAACACCGATTTCGGTATCCAGCAACACACCGTTCAAGTAGCACTTCCGCGTCACCAGATAGCGGTAAGCCTCACCCGTAACATTCGCATCCCATTGTGATGTCATAACGACATGAGCCCATTGGGTGCTGGATATCGACGCCTGGAATTCATCCACGACGGAAGCCCCTTGATAAAGCCGATAGGTCATATTCGGCGTGGAGCGATATAGAAATAGCCAACCGGCTTCTGCGCCGGCGACGTAATACGTCAAGCTTATGGGATAGCTCGTGCCGGCGTTATCCGATTTCAACCAATAGGAAATGGTAAAGTTCGACCCGCGAAAATCAGTATTCCCCGATACTGTGGCGCCCGCGGAATCAACATAGGATGCGCCGTCAAAATATGCCGCTGTGCCCGCAATGCCGCCTTCCCCGAACGTAACGGCGGCGTTTACCGTGCCGGGATAACCGCCCGCGGGACTGGTGTCCGCGGCGGTGGCGGCACCTACGGCGTCATCGAACGCCCAATGCAGCAACAAATTCCCCTGCACAACACTGCAACTTAACACGGACACAATGAACGATAATGCAATGCGTAATACGTCTCGTTTCATTGCCTTATCCTTAAGTTGCCTTTTTCAGAATACGCTGCTCCGTCAGGGCGCCTTGCTCTTCTAGTTTATTATACACTAATATATTACTCGCGGCTAACCATAATGATTGGGCGCAGCTATTCTGTCTGGCCGGTTACGACCCGGGGAAAGGCGGCTCGCCATATTGGATATCGGGTTGATGGCGGACAGCCCGGGTGAGGTCTTTCACGTGACCGATATTGCCTTCTGTCGTCGTATCGTAGAATACGTAAAGATTGCGTTCGGCGTAGGTTGTGCCCGCCGGAACGGTGATAAGCTGTTTGCGATCCCAACCGACGCGGAAGTAATTCTGCGGCCGGAACCAGTAAATGAATGTCTCCTTGCCGTGGCCGGCGGATAGGTAGGTGGCGTTGTCAAACTGGGTGACCACGCCGGCTTCGGGGCCGATGTTGGCTATGTCCATCCGCACCGTCGCCGCGCCGACGCCGGTGGTCGGGTTATACAACGCCAAGTAGGGAATCTCCGGGCCAAAACGCAGGATATCTCCGTGGTCGTTGACCGGCGGACAATCGGCGAGGGCCTTGTCGTGCACCCTGCCGCCGTCACACCAGGCGACGTGAGTGAACGTGGGCCGGTCAAAAACCAGTTGGTCATTACGCAAGGCTACAACACCAAGGTCTTCGATAACGTCAACACGAGTGCCGACCCAGACGAAGTCGCGGTGGGTGAAGAAACGATACGTAATTGCCAACCGGGCCTCGGGGATATTAGGAAATTGGCCGCTGCGGCGAACTTCCACATAAAGAGGCCCCTGTTCGATTTCATACTTGTCCGGCGGATTCCAAGCGTAGGCGTGCATCCAGCCGCGGGTGGGCACGAAGATGCCGGGGTTCCAGTGCAGGGCGCGGTTGGCGTTGGTGAGAATGACATCCGGATGAGCCTTGACGGTGACCTGGGCGAGTTGGCCTGACGCCCCGTAATGATAGCCCATGACGTCGGCCTTGACCTCGTCGGCCTCACGGAGTTCAACGTAAATCAAGTCGTTTTCAATCCGCCAGGCCGGTCCTTCGCCGGTAACTTTCAAATCTGTCTCATACTGCTGTGCTGTCGCCTTTTCATTACCGGAAAGAATGTAATACATACCAGCAGGCTTCGTCGCGGAAATATCGAAAAAGGTAATCATGCCATTAACGCAGACGACACTCTTGTCACCGTCGGTATCTTTGGTCCATGTGGTCAATCGCGACAACTGGAAGGGTACTTCCATCATCTTGCCGTCGGACTCGTACACCAACCGTAAATCCTGTCGCGGATCGGCGGCGACCGTATCGGCCTTGAGCGAAAACGTTACATCAACCGGCAACATCCCCGCCACAGCATCATTGGCATACACCAGTTTAATGGGCATGCGATTCGGCCAGGCGGAAAAGTCCGCTTGGCGTTCCGCCGCCAGGGTAACATTCGCAAAACCAAAAACTACCATAACCACCAGGCGAATAGCCCATTTAGTTCTCATAATACACTCCCAAAAAAGAGAATATTAACCGACTTCGTTCCAAGGTGTTATCACTTTTGCGACAGTTCATAAACTTCGCCGCCCGCCAGCAGGAATGCGCCGACGCCGTAAATCTCGGTGGAATCAGCCTTCGCCTTGCCGGGCGACCCGGCAACCTTCTGCACGTAACCCGGCATGCCGTTGGGATGGACGCATTTAACCAGGCCGGCCCAGGCCTTCTCCACTACTGGATAATAGGTGTCACGATCAAGCAGACCTTCATTAATGCCCCAGGCCAGACCATAACAGAAAAAGCCCGTGCCGGAGGTTTCCGGTGAGGTGTAATTCACGGGATCAAGCAGGCTAGAACGCCAAGTGCCGTCGGGCTGCTGGATTTCCTTGAGCTTCTGAGACATCTCCCGAAACAGGCTAATGTAACGATCGCGTGTGGGGTGGTCCTTGGGAAGATACGTTAGCACCCGTGTCAGGCCGCCGTAAACCCAGCCGTTACCGCGCCCCCAGAACACCTTGGCTCCGTTCTTTTCCCGCTTGTCGAAATAGCGGCTGTCCCGGTAGTACAGATGTTCTTCCGGGTCGTACAGATAATCTGTCGTGGCCCACCATTCCTTATCCAGAAAATCGAGGTATTTCTTGTCGCCGGTAATTTCTCCCATCTGGGCCCATACCGGCGGGGCCATGAACAAAGCATCAGCCCAACACCAACGGTCATGACTTAAACCCCAACCGCCGTTGGGCGTACGTTTCTGCATTTTCAGCGACACATCACGAGGCCGGTCCAGAATCCAATCCAGACGGCGTTTGGTCGCTTTGATCATTTCCTTGGCGGCTCCAGGATCGGTCTCCTTAAAACGCTCATAGAGGTCCAGATACATCTGCCCCACGCAATGATCGTCCGCCAGATAGGGGTCTTCACCCAGCTTCCAGCGGTTTCGTTCGCCCATGCCACGAAGCCAGTCAACATATTTTTGGTCATCGGAGATATGCGACCAGGCGGCCATTCCGATGTATAATGTCCCATGCGTCCAACAGTCCGTCGGCCGTTTACTGGGATTATCGATCTGCCAGTCGGCCACAGATTTCATAACCGTTTTCACTATTTCGGGTTTAATTTCGGATGAAAACGCTGTAAATCCCCAGTCATTTTCAGGTGGTTTAGTATTGGCTGATGCTGACATAATCATTAATGATAAAACAAGTATCAATAAAAAAGACATAAAATGTAAATTCCCGGACATTACAGCGATCCTTTTAATTAATCCACGGCAATTAATAAATCCAACCGTTTATTTGCTTATCATAACGTGCATCGTTTATAAAACCAACGAAATAATTGCTTTTAAGGAAACAAATACCATATTTTATATAAACAAACCATATGTCCTTTTTATTTAATAAGTTATGGTTAGTCACAACTTTATCTCCCACACTTATAATTATGCTTTTCAAATACATTATTCGTTTTATCCTCGACATTATTGTTTTTATGATATGTTCCTATATTGGTTATTGTGCTTACGAGATTTCTTGAAAAACGGAACTTATGAATCATTCCATAAAATTGGTTTTGGTCGGCATGGGAGGTTATGGCGGCTTTTACGTCCGAGAATTGCTTCATAACAAGAATGCTACTTCCGCACATTTGGTAGGTATTGTCGAACCACGGCCGGAAAATTGTTACTACGAGAAGGATGTCCGCGATCGAAATATACCCGTTTTTTCTGATTTTCACACACTTTATTCCCATTTGGATGCCGATCTTGTAGTAATTTCCTCACCAATTCAGTTTCATTGCGAGCAAACGTGCCTGGCCTTAACGCATAATAGTCATGTCCTTTGTGAAAAACCTATCTGCGCCACATTGGAAGAAGCTCGAAAGATGGTCGCTGCAAGAGATGCCGGCGGAAAGCACGTTGCCGTCGGCTTCCAATGGTGCTATTCCCCTGCCATTAAACAACTTAAAGAGGACATTGCCCAGGGACGTTTCGGCACTCCCAAACGGTTGAAAAGCACGGCATTTTTACCGCGCGGCCTGAATTATTATCAAAGAAACGATTGGGCGGGGAAAATCCGTGATTCTCAGGGACGGTGGGTGCTTGACAGCCCCGTCAATAACGCCACAGCCCATTATCTGTTTAATATGCTCTATGTACTGGGTGATAAATCCGATCTCTGTGCAAATATACAGAATATGGAAGTGGAATTGTATCGAGCCAACAATATCGAAAGTTTCGACACTGCGGCACTGCGAATATTTACCCAAAATGGCGTGGAAATCCTGTTTTTCACCTCTCATGCCACACAGGGAGAAACGGATGTTCAGTTTTACTACGAGTTTGAAGATGCCGTCGTGGAAACTACCGGACCACCTTACAGCATTGTCGCTAAAAACAACAACGGTATCATCGCCACCTATGGTGATCCCAATCTGGATGAAGCATGTAAGTTATGGCAGGCTATCGCCATGACCAAGGAAGGAATCCCCCCCGCCTGTGGCCTGGAAACCGCCATTACTCATACCCTGTGCATCCATGCTATACATCATTTTGAAATCGATATCATTCATTTCCCTCTCGAATTATTACATAAAGAACCATTAGGAAATGACTCATGGATTAGAGTTGAGGGGCTTTTTGATGCCTTCAACCAGTGCTATATAAACAACGTCTTGCCTTACGAAATTAAAATCCCCTGGTCAAAACCGGCCCATCAATTTAAATATGCTTGATACTCTATTAAGTTACTTAATATCAAGAAGTTATACATTTAACTATATATCTACAGATCAAAGTTTTTGTAATAATAATCAATATAAATACAACTATCGGGTTTGTTTTTTCTTGCGTTTATCCAATAAAATTGATAGTATCTACCAAGCCCATGATACGCCATGAAAGGTGTGATGTTTTTGGCCACGAAAGTGAGGTTGGTTAAAAACATTGGCTGACTTTATTTAAAAGCATGGTATATTTTAGTAATTTAACGGGCAAGGTCGTATTCTCCGCAAGTATTGTGTATAAGGGTTTTTTCCTCCGTTTTTGTTGTTTCATATTATTCAAATATTCCCCTACAACTTTCTTGACGATCTATAACCAACATTTATATGCACTCAACATTGCATTTTGCCAAGTAAAACATGTCCCTAAAAATATAAACAAATAAAGCCTTCAATTAATTTTAGGTCAAAGCCGATTTATTGATAATACCATTAAAAAGGAAATTTTTATGAAACGGAGAAACTTACAAATCATTTTTTTATCATATATCCTGATTATTATTACCGATTTTATGATAACAGCCACTGCCGCAGGAGATGTGACTCTGAATCAAAAAGATACCGGCTATCGTGGTCTTTGGTACTATAACGAAGTGTTGAATAATGAATATGTCTACAAATATAGCGGCGGTCTGGGAACATTTTGCGCCAAGCACCGCTCGTTTTGCATCTATCGTCCGGAAGTGAATAAAACTTTTTTTTGTTACGGGGGCACTACGGAATCAAGTGTAACGCATTTATTACACATGGTGTCGTATTACGACCACACCACCGGCATGGCGCCACGTCCGACCATTGTACTGGATAAACAAACCGACGACGGCCACGACAATCCCGTGATGACGATGGATTCGGCAGGTTATATCTGGTTATTTTCGACTTCACACGGCACCAACCGCCCTTCTTACATCCATCGCTCCAACCTGCCTTATGATATTGAAACATTCGTACAAATCGCTCCCACACGACTTAACGGCGCAACACCGGTGGCGATGGATAATTTTTCCTATATGCAACCGTGGTACATTCCCAGCCAGGGATTTTTCGCCTTTTTTACCCGTTACAATTATCCGGTCAACCGCACTATTTGCTACATGACCAGCACCAATGGCATCAACTGGTCGGAATGGAAACGAATCGCCACTATCGAAAGCGGCAGTTACCAGACCGGCCTGTCGCAAGCCGGCAAGGCCGCAACCGCTTTTAATATCCATCCGAATGGCCTTGGCGTCAATTACCGAACTAATTTATACTATGTTGAATCAACTAATAACGGCGGCTCATGGAAAACCGCCTCCGGCGCCACACTGAGTTTGCCGCTAACAACGGTAAGCAATGCCGCCCTGGTGCATGACTATCAGGCGGAGGGTTTGCTGGTATATCTCAAAGATATTCGTTTTGACGCTGAGCTAAATCCGATAATTTTATATCTTACAGCTCCCGGTTACGAATCCGGTCCGGAAAATGACCCGCGTATTTGGCGCACCGCTCGATGGACCGGCAGTGCATGGGATATTCGCAATGTCACAACTTCGGATAATAATTATGACATGGGTTCATTGTATATCGAAGCTGACGGAACCTGGCGGATTATCGCCCCAACAGAAACCGGGCCGCAACCTTATAATACCGGCGGGGAAATCGCCGTGTGGGTCAGTTCCGATCTGGGAGTCAACTGGACCCGGCAGGCAACCTTGACGCAAAACAGCATGTTCAACCATACCTACGTCCGTCGTGCCCCAGCGCCGCATCCAGATTTCTACGGTTATTGGGCTGACGGCCACGGCCGCCAACCATCGATATCCCGTTTATATTTCTGCAACCAACAAGGCGGCGTATTCCAACTCCCCTTTGAAATGGTCGGATTGGAGGAATTTCCGGTTCAGATCAACGGTCCCTGGGAATGCCTGCAAAGACCCTCTACAGATCTCAATAATGATTGCAAAGTTGATATGGCGGATCTGGCCATGTTCATTAACGAATGGCTGACCTCAGGACGTAACCCTTGATATGCATTAATGACAGAAAGTAACTTAGCGCGGCATAGCCGCAACCAAACAAAAAAATTAGCCACGAATTAACACGAATTTTCACGAAACAGAAAAAGGAGTGCTATTTATTGTAATTAAAAGACTTATCACCTTTAGTCTTAAAAAACGTGCATAAAAAACAAGAAGTTACAGGATAG
>JAFGBA010000005.1 GCA_016933395.1 Sedimentisphaerales bacterium
AAGAAAAGATGTGATTCCCGCGAAAGCGGGAATCCGGTTTTTTTCTTCTGGATGCCCGATCAGGTCGGGCATGACACAGGCGGCCTCTGCGTTCTTTACGACGATAAGCCAGATGCTTCATCCGCCTTTGGCGGACTCAGCATGACATCTGCGTTCATCGGCGTAATTCTGCGGATAAAAAATAATGGACAGGATTGACATGATTTACAGAATTAAAGACAATATTATCTTGTCCATCTTGTTCATCATGTCTATTTTCTTCTTTGCGTCTTTTGCGATCTTTACGGCCAAAAGAAAAACGGCCTTAAATTCCTCCGGGAAAAGCCCGCCATACCTGATTTGACCGGGGTGATTGTGCGGAAATTGTTACATAGCGATGAATGGCATACCCTTGGGATCAAACTGCACAAGATTCTGCCGGAGGACCTGATCGCTGCGATCATATCTTAATTATCATTTATCGCGTCGGCAACGACCGCCTGGCCGAAGGAGATGGCGCCGTCGTTGACGGGGATTTGGCGATTGAAATAAACCCCATAACCGTTTTGTTGCAATTTGCGATGCAGGCCGGAGAGCAGGATGTCGTTGTGAAACACGCCGCCGCCCAAAACAATCGTTTTTATTCCATCTTGTTGAGCTGTCATATCGGCGCTGCGATAAAGACCGTCGATGACGGCTGCATGAAACCCGGCGGCGATTTCCTTAGGGCCAACGTTTCTATCCATGTCGGCAACTATTTGCTGAATCATTGATTGGGTCCTGAGAATGTGAACGGGAGAAGCCGAATCAACATTGATGGCGTAGGACAACGGCGTTATTGTCTCCCCGGCGATATATTCCAGTTCAACGGCCGCCTGAGCATTGTAGGTATTATGCGTGCAAACGTTCAGCAAGGCGCTCACCGCGTCAAAAAGACGTCCCAGACTGGTGGTCATCGGGCAATTAAATCCTTGTTTTACCATGGTTGCAACGGTTTCGATGTCTGCAACATCAATCATACTCAGTAAAGAACGCGCCCGTTTTGCACCTTCGTCCGGCCCTAACGCCTGCAACAAATAACTGACCGCCATGCGCCAAGGCTCCCAACTGGCCGCGTCACCGCCGGGCATGGCGACCGGCTCCAAATGCGCCCGCCGTTCAAAACGGTTCCGCCAGGCCGTAAGAATTTCGCAACCCCAAACCCGGCCATCCGTTCCATAGCCAACGCCATCGGCCATGATGGCGACCACGGGTTCTTCCAAATTATACTCACCCATCACGGCGGCGGCGTGGGCGTGGTGGTGCTGCACCGGAACCAATCGAACGCCGGCATAACTTTGGGCCTGTTGCGTGGAAAGCATCGCCGGGTGCAAGTCGCAGGCGACAATATCAGGCCGGGCGTCGATCAGCGCGCCGAGTTTATCGATAGTGCGTAAAAACGCTTCATGCGTCGGGGCCGTTTTCAAGTCGCCGATATGCTGGCTGACAAAAACATTTTCACCTTTGATGAACGTTACCGTATTTTTCAGTTCCGCGCCGACGGCGAGAATGTTTTTATTGCTGCGCCGTTTAAGAAACAGCGGTTGTGGAGCGTATCCCCGCGCCCGCCGTAACATCATCGGTTCGCCATCATACACCCGCACGACGGAATCATCGCAACTGGTATATATCGGCCGATCGTGCAACAGCAACACATCGACAATGGCCCCAAGGTGTTCCCGGCCGCCGGTGTTGGACGTTTCGATAGGTTCATCGCTGTTATTGCCGCTGGTCATCACCAGGGCCGGATAGTCACCCTCCATCAGCAAGTGATGCAGCGGGGTATAAGGCAGCATCACACCCTGCCAGCGGGAGCGCGGGGCGACCTGCTCACTGACAGGAGCATCGGACAACTTGTAACACAGTACAATAGGCCGCTCGACGCCTTCCAGCAACGCCTGTTCGGCAGGGCCTATTTGAGCAACTCGCCGGGCCGTCGTTATATCGCGCACCATCAAGGCGAACGCCTTGGCCTTGCGGTATTTCCGCTGCCGCAGACATTCAACCGCCTCATCCCTATCAGCCCGCACGGCCAGATGAAATCCGCCCAGCCCTTTCACCGCGACAATCTCGCCCTGCTCCAACCGCCGGACGGCCTGTCGTACGGCTTCATCTGCCTCCGCCAGTCGTT
The DNA here is from genome assembly GCA_016933395.1 of Sedimentisphaerales bacterium. Lineage (GTDB taxonomy): Bacteria > Planctomycetota > Phycisphaerae > Sedimentisphaerales > SM23-30 > JAFGBA01. The sequence continues at coordinate 2,150 of JAFGBA010000005.1, forward strand.
TTCCGTCGGTATTCTCCAACCATACCTTTGGCCCACACACCGGACATGCGTTGGGCTGAGCGTGAAACCGCCGGTTCGCCGGGTCTTCATACTCCCGCCGACAATCCGGGCACATCTCGAACCGCCCCATGGTCGTATTGGGCCGGTCGTAAGGAATATCGAAGGTAATGGTATAGCGCGGCCCGCAATTGGTGCAGTTGATAAAAGGATAGCGATAGCGCCGGTCGGCGGGGTCGTTCAACTCCCGCAGGCAATCAGGGCAAGTGGCCGCATCCGGCGTCACCAGCGCCTTGCGGTCGGCCGACATCAAAGAGGCCTGGATATGAAAATCCATCTCCCCGTCTACAACAGCTAGGGATTTTACCAGGGTAACCACCGGCCGGGCCAGCCGCGGAGCTTCCCGCACCAACAGTTCGATAAAGCGGTCCAATTGTTCGGCCTGCCCCTGCACCTTAATCGCCGCTCCATCGGTGGTATTGGCGACACTGCCGGTCAAACCCAGCCGCCCGGCGAGATGATGTACAAACGGCCGGAATCCCACCCCCTGCACCTGCCCTTGGACCATAATTTGCCGCCGCTGCACCATTTATAACCTTATTGTATCTCTCCCCCGCCGGTATGTCCATGATAGAGATTTTCCGCCCTGTTCCGCACCGCCACAGCCATTTTTTATGGCGATGAACCTTGACCCCGCCCGGCCGGGATGCTATCCTGACCGAAGTAATCAGCCCGCCGCGACGCCGGGCATGGATGTCTGAGCGATCCGACGGCGAGGCACTTTACTCCGAAACAGGAGACCTGTCATGTGCGACTGCTGCAGCAAACATAATCACGATTGCCTCAAGTGCGGCCAACCCGTAAAAAACAATATCTGCACCGGCTGCAATAAAAAAGAATCCGAATGCACCTGCCCGCCCAAAGCCAAAAAAGGCGGCGGCGGTTGCTGTAACTAAAGGCCACAAATCCCCAGCCAGGGTCGAAGACCCTTACTGTTTTGGAACCGTAAGAAACCCGGCTCTTGCAGAGCCTGTTTGACGGGCGAGACAGGGATAAGAATAGAATCCAGAACCCAGAATCCAGAAGTCAGAATAAAACAAAGCAATATCCGTAGATTCTGGCTTCTTGACGCCTGAATTCTGAATTCTTTGTGTTTTAAAAAAGCTTTAGGGCTGCCGGGTGTTTTGTTTTCGCCGCAAGGAGCCATTGGCTCATTTATCTTTACTCGCCGAACGATCAAGGAACCCGCCGTTAGGCGGATTGAAGCAAACCCTAAAGCAGTCGAAGACTGTTCTAACGCCGCGGGCAACAGCGCAAA
>JAFGBA010000360.1 GCA_016933395.1 Sedimentisphaerales bacterium
AACGCCGCCCGCACCATGCTTTATAATATTCACGACCTCACCTGGGATAATGAATTACTGGAAATATTTGACATACCTCCCGCCATACTTCCGGAAGTTAAAAACAGCAGCGGCCTTTTTGGAGAAACGGCCTCCGCTATTTTTGACCGCCACGTTCCCATTACCGGTATCGCCGGCGACCAGCAAGCGGCGCTGTTCGGCCAACAATGCCTCACCCCCGGCATGGTAAAAAACACCTACGGCACAGGTTGCTTTCTGGTGATGAATACCGGAAATAAGCCTGTGGCTTCGCAGAACCGGCTTCTGACCACCCTGGCCTGGGTGCTGGACGGTAAACCCACCTATGCCTTGGAAGGCAGCGTTTTTATCGCCGGCGCGGCCGTACAGTGGCTGCGGGACGGCCTTGGCCTGATTAATCATTCCCGCGATATCGAAGCTCTGGCCCAAACCGTAACCGATAACGGAGGAATCTATTTCGTTCCCGCCCTTACCGGTCTGGGTGCGCCGCATTGGGATCCACACGCCCGCGGCCTTATCGTAGGCCTTAACCGCAGCACTACCGCCGGTCATTTCGCCCGCGCAGCTTTGGAAGCCATTGCTTATCAAACCTGTGACGTCCTGCATGCCATGACAGCGGATGCCGGAATCAAGGCGAACGAACTGCGTGTTGACGGCGGCGCTTCAGAAAACTCCCTTTTAATGCAATTTCAGGCTGATTTATCCGGTCTAAAGGTAGTTCGACCCAGAATTCGTGAAACGACCGCTTTGGGAGCAGCTTTTCTCGCAGGACTTGCGGTAGGATTTTGGAACAACTTTGACGAACTCGGCTGTCTCTGGCAAAAAGATATTGAATTTACCCCTCAGCCTAACCCGGCTATACTGGAGCAATATCGGAATAACTGGGCAAAAGCCATCCAACGTGCAAAAGATTTGACTTAAGACAGATTATATGTGGCTGACATCTTACTATGGCGTTGACTGGGTGGCGATGATTTTCACGCTAACCGCGATTTACCTGCTGGGCAATAAAAATAAAACGGGCTTCATCTCCATGATGATTGGCAACGGTTGCTGGGCCATCTTCGGCATTTTGACCCATAGTTACGCCCTCATCGTCGCGAATGCCATTTTTTTTATCATGAATATTCGCGGTTTCATCCGCTGGAAAAAGACCACAGATACCCCCTCGAAGGAATCCACGATGTTTTAAGGCCATATCACAGGCATCTTGCCTGCTTACGATCACAATAACCCATCAACCTGTGTAAACAATTGCCGTACATGGGCGACCGATTCATCGAACATCGCTTTCTCTTTCGATGTCAGTTTCAGTTCGATAACCTTCTCCACACCGCCGGCCCCCAGCACCACCGGCACTCCCACAAAACCCCCGCCTACGCCATACTCCGCCTCGCACCACGCACAGCACGCCAATACACGCTTCTTATCCTGCAAAATCGCCTGGGCCATTTGTGCTGCCGCTGCCCCGGGAGCGTAATAGGCTGAACCGGTCTTAAGCAGATTTACAATTTCAATTCCCCCCTTTCGCGTTCGTTCCACAATTACCGCCAGTTCCGACTCGCTTAACAGTTCCGTAACAGGAATTCCGCTTACGCTTGTATAACGCACCAGCGGAACCATATCATCGCCATGCCCACCCAGCAGCATCGCCTGCACATCCGTCACCGACACGCCCAGTGCCTCGCCCAAAAAACTGCGATACCGCGCCACATCCAGCACCCCCGCCATACCCATCACCCGGTTCTTTGCCAATCCCGACACTTTCCCCGCCACGTATGTCATCGCATCCAGGGGATTACTTACCACAATCAACATCGTGTTAGGACTTGCGGCCACTGCCGCCCGGGTCACTTGGGCGACAATCTCGGTGTTCTTTTTGAGCAGGTCATCACGGCTCATGCCCGGCTTGCGCGCCAGTCCGCTGGTGATAATCACTACATCGCTTCCGGCCGTATCGGCCATATTGCAACTACCTATAAGTCGCACATCGAATCCCCCGATCGACGTCGCTTCATACAAATCCAACGCCTTCCCCGCCGCCAGCCCCTCGACAATGTCCACCAGCACCACATCCCCCACCCCCGCCGCCGCCAGAGCCTGCGCCGCCGTCGCCCCCACATTCCCCGCTCCAATCACCGAAATCTTCTTACGCATATATTCATTCCTGATTTTCCTGTATATACAAACATTTCAAGGTTGCCGATATAGCTATTTGTATCAGAACAATTCAAGCTGTTTGTTTTTAGGATTATTTTTGTTGGATTTTCTTGTTTCAACCATACCTGTGGTTCTTGCCGCCGCACATACTTCACCCCAGCTAATAAAATAATTCTCATAATATTCAATAGGGTACTTACTATATCTTTTAACCTCTTCTTTTGTCGGAAGTTTGCCGATTTTCTGCACAATCCTTTTCACTTCCAGTTGCAGTTCCTTTTTGGGAACAAGATACTTCTGCTTTTTCAGTCTGGGAACGGAACTGTTTTTCGCCTTTGGCGTATCGCCATTTTTTCTAAACGGATCCAGCCCCCACAATAATTCCTTATGCCTTTCCTGCGCTATCTTATGATATTTTTCCGACAACTCGATCCCTATATATTTCCTGTTCATCTGCTGCGCCGATAAAGTCGTGGTCGCCACGCCGTTAAACGGGTCGAGTACGACTTCCTCTTCGTTGGTGAATAACGCTATTAATCTCCTCATCAGAGCGGGCGGAAGCTGGCAGGGGTGATCCGCCCTTCTGGTATTATGCTTGAGCCGATGGATGTCCCACCATAAATCCGTAACCGGTTTTCTATCATTCTCACGACTATTGATACAACTTTGTCTTAAACAATAATTATCCTTTAACGAAAGCAATTCTTCGCCATGACCGAAATTCAGTATGCGCGGATGGCCTTTGGAAAAACACAGAATGGAATAATTTGCGGGCATAATCATTCTCACCGGCAAACTCAAGCCTTCCCATGTTATCCAACGCTGAAAATTCATAATCTCTTTTAAATATTCATAATGCCTGACGGCCCACAAGGGAATATTCAGTACGGTAACAAAACAGCCGGGCTTGACCACTCTCCCCAATTCATATAACCACCTGTCGCACCAGATAAAATACTCATGAATATCCAGATTGTCATTCCAGTTATCGTATTTCTTTTTTAAATTATAGGGAGGATCCGCGAAGCAGTAATCAATGCTGTTTGATGGTATTTTTTTTAAAGCTTCCAGGCAATCATCATTAATGAGTATATTATGAAATTTTTCATTTAATCCATTTACTTTGGTTAAATCATAAGTTTTATTGACGGCACGGCGCTTTTCATATTTCAGGGCTTGCGACATATCCACAACGCATAGTTCTCTATAGGGAGGCAGGCCGAATAAATGCGATAATCTATCAACGACCAATTCCGGGTACTCATCGGGCGCAACCGTTATATCTCTCCATACGTCCGACATCAATGTGCCATATTCATGATACGTATGTTTCTTTCCTCCGTAATCCTTGGTGGTCTTGTCGCAGGCAGGACAATAGGTATAGGGAACTCTCGTCTTGGCGTGCCTGAGATTCTCTTTGTACTTGCCCAGGATCAGGAGCTCCGAGTGCTCATAAGGCAACAAACAATTCCGGTTTGCCTTCTCTTTACATTTAATGGAAATCCATAACTTATAATGCAACGTTCCCTGCAGATTCAATACCAATTCAGAGGCAGTCTGAGGAACCGTCTGGAAACATAGTATGGTTTGCTCATCGGCATTTTGGGCGAATTCATTCAATCTTTCATAAAAATCATCTGTCAAATTCACCTTGATCCGCGATGAATCATAAGGCATTACGAAAAACCAGACCGCGGGCTGGGAAGAATCCGGTTTTTTTATCTCCCGGATATCCCGGATTTCGACATCCCTGATTTTCAAGGGCGTGCAATTTTCACTCATCTGCGTCATATCGATGATAATTTCCTGAGAAATTCTGCAAGTTTCGCTATCTCATTGTCCTTAAACGTCACAGTGCAATCACTATACTGGCAGATGGTTTTCAATGCGGAACGCCGTTCGAAATTACCGGCGCCATCAATGACATAAGCAATATGATGTCCTTTGCGGTGCAGGATGGCTCGTCTCGCCTGAGCCTGCCCTGCTTTTCTTTCAATGGTGCTGTTCGTGGTGACCTGAAAACTGATCTCGATGGCGCAATACTTTCCCCGCGGGGACTCCGCCACAATATCAAACGAGGTATTGGTTCTGCCTTTGTTTTGACTAATGCCGGGAATCGTTTTTTTGCTGAAATCCCAATCTTTCAGATAATAAGCGAGTTTTTCTTTGACATATTCCTCCACCAAATACCCCATGGCGTTGGCGGCGGCTCCCCCTGTTATCCTGCTCACCCAGATATATCTCTGCCTGACAAAGGTATCCAGTTCTTTTTTATTGCCCAAAAGCGTTCCGATCATGCACTTTTCAAGTATCTCCTGCGGAAGCCCTTCGTTTAAACTATTGCCTCCGAACAAAAGAAGCATGATGACATCTTCCATGGCCTTCGATAAGCGTTGTTTGGTAAACAACCTTTTGCCATCGGCGTGTAAATTTACATTACTCCAGTTTTCACTGGAACGAAATGTTTGAAATTTATATTCATATTCATGCTCTTTCCAAACATATTTCAAAGTGCGATTTTTAATTATTGCGGGAAGCTCTGTTTTATACCGTTTTGTCTTCTCCCCGCTGATATCTGTCAGAATCATTAAGTGTTTAAGAAAAAGATTAGGGTATAAAGCAAGCGTGCTGGGTAATATCTCTTTCCAGCTTGCGGGCGACTTGTCCGCAATATGGAGCAAACTAATAAAACTTTCCTGGGTTTGCAGCAATAAAGGTATGACACTCGAGTCTTTCTCTTTTTTGGCTATTTCCGACGGCCAAAATATCAAAGCTTCGGCTTTGAGAGCATCATATCCCCTAATATTCGCCATATTTTACTCCAACAGTTCTCTCTCCTATTATTCGTGGTTATCCTCAAAACCGCACGCCCAATCCCACGCTCAGTTCCTGACGGTAAATGCTGTTGCGCAAGTCCGCCGTGGAACCGACCAGGTAGTACCAGCGATAATCGAATCGCAATACGGTCCGGCCGTCATCT
>JAFGBA010000361.1 GCA_016933395.1 Sedimentisphaerales bacterium
AGGATATGATTTATTTGTTTTAACCCAAAATCTATGCTTGACGTATCCTTTTCGTGTTGCGCAAGAAGGCAGGCCGTGCCTATCTGGATCATAAATGCAGTGTGGGAATATCTGTTTGGTATGAATGTTATGGGATTGTTGGCATCGAGCTGCGCTTGATCGCTTCTGAAATTATCCTGCCATACGGCATTGTCAACATCAAGACAATATTGTTTATATGCCCGAATAAGGTTGTTATCATTTATGTACTGAGCGGCTGCATACATTGCCTTTGCGCCAAAAAGATCGCTGAAGTTATAGGGAGAATCTGTTGACAGACTGAACACTTCCTTGTTATCGGAAGGACTTGGTATAAAAGGCTGGCCTTGTGTTGTTAAAAAGAAAAACAGATGTCCTCCATTTTGCCGTCTAACCTGATCAAGCCGGTGAAGAACGCTGGAGAGAATCCTAATTAAACGTCTTCGTAATTTTTCAGCACGATTATCATCAGGAAATCTTTTTTCCAGCCAGGCCGCATGACCGACAAGTGCTTCAATCGCTCTGGCCTGTATCCAGCCATAAACCGTATCCGGGCCTTTGAATCCATCATCTTTTACAAAATCCTCGCCGGTAATCAAATTTATTTTAGTGTCCACCCAGTTATAAGCGGGATTTTTATCAAAGCGATCAGCGATGGTTTGCATATTAGCGATAAGAATCGTTTCATAGTCGCGGACTACATCCTTCAATTGGCCGATGAAGGCGGGTGTTGAAAGCAACTTGGCTTGATAATTATTTAAATCCAAATCACTCATGCCTGGATTATACACCAAGCCTGCATAAATTCAAGAGATAGTCCTGGTCGGCATTGATCTTCAGATATTGATTTGGAAATTGACCGATGAATAAATTAATCCAGAGTTTAATCCTTTTTTATGGGCCAAGAACGCCTTTGATAGCCTGGAGGTTTTCGATGGCGGCAAAGACGGCTTCCCAATCGGCCAGAGGGGCTTTGTGGGTGATGAGTTTTTCGGCCGGGACGCGGCCGGAGGCGATCAGGTTGATGGCTTTGGCCCAGGAGGTTGTGAACGTCGAAAGATTGAAAATGACCCGCGCAACTTTGAAAGCGAAGGCATCCCATTCCAGTTCCACTTTTTTACCGCCGGTCAGGCCGATGACGCAAATCGATCCCATCTTGCGAATCAACCTGGGACTCTGCGCGATGGCTTTGGGGGCGCCGCTGCATTCGACGACGACATCGGCGCCGCGTCCGCTGGTGAGGTCCAGAACGGCCTGGACGGGGTCAGTTTCGGCGACGTTGATGAGGTTGGTCAGGCCCAGTTCTTTGGCTTTCTTGAAACGCAGGGCCACATCGCCGGGCGTACCGATGACAATCACTTCGGCCGCGCCGACAGCCTGGGCGGTCAGAGCGGCTAAAAGGCCGATCGGCCCGGGGCCTTGCACGACCACAGTGTCGCCCGCCTGTACGCCGGTGCGTTCCAATAGGTCGGTGACGATGTTGGCCAGCGGCTCAGTCATGACGGCCTGGTCGTAGGTCATGGATGCGGGAATCGTATGGAGCAGCTTTTCGGGGTAGGCGATAAATTCGGCCATGCCGCCGTCGATGCCCCAGCCGGGGCTGCGTTTGTCGGGGCAAATCTGGATGTTGCCCGTGCGGCACAGTGGGCACATCCCGCAGGCCCGGGTATGCGGTTCGGCGACAATGCGGTCGCCCACACGCAGCTTTTTGATGTTCGCTCCCAATCCGACCACTTCGCCGGTAAATTCATGGCCCAGGATAACCGGCGGCCAGTAAGGAAACGTGTCGTGTTTGACGTGGATATCCGTACCGCAGATGCCGCAGGCCGCCACGCGAATCAACACTTCACCTTCGGCGGGAGCAGGTTTAGGCATGTCCCGCAGTTCGATATATCCGACGCCTTTTTGAGTTTTAACCAGTGCTTTCATTGTTTTTTATCGGCAAAATTCCATTGTAAACGTCGCCAGCGCCGCCGCCGCATCCGCGATTTCTGTTAAGCGGATGTGCTCCAGTTTGGAGTGAGCCACTTTAAGCGCACCGGGACCGTAAACGACGGTGGGGATGTTGAGGAGGTTATTATAAAACCACGCATCGCATGAGGCAGGCATCGCGTCAATAGCGGTGGGGTGGTTCAACGCCTTATGCGCGGCCAGCAGGCCTTGCGGTAAACAGTGCTCAGGCGCGAGCACGCTGCAATCATGACGGTAGGTGAAGCCCAGCCGCCAATTGTCATCAGTAAGGCCGGGATGCTTTTCGCGTATTATATTCTCGAATTCAGCACATATCTCATCACGGGTTTTATTGGGTAGAAATCCCAATACGCCTTCGAGGATGGCATAATCCGGCGCGGATGCCGGCCAGGTGCCGCCTTCCATACGCCCAAATGTGAGCGGCATAGGATTTTCAAAAGCGTCGAATAATTCGATCCCGCGGGAGTGTTGTAACAGGTTACGATGATATTCCGTGAGGATGTCAATGGCATCCTTGGCCATGAGTACGGCATTGCGCGTCTGGCCCGCCTGGCCGCTGTGGCCGGCCTTGCCGAAAAACTCCAGTCGAAACCACACCGCCCCGCGAATCGACGTGAGGATGTGCTGCTCGGTCGGTTCCATCACAATACAGGCATCGGCTTGTTCACCCTGGCGTATCATGGCCAGTGTGCCGTTGCCGCCGACTTCTTCCTCGACCACCAAATGCGCCGTTAGGTCGCCATCTTGCATGTTCAAGGTTTCCAGCAGTTTGTACAGCAGGTAAATCGTCGCGATGCCGCCTTTATCATCGCAGGCGCCTCGGCCGTACAGAATTCCATCAACCACTTTACCGCTGTAGGGATTCAGCATATCCTTCGAAGGCGGCACGACGTCCACATGGGCGTTTATGAGAAGCTTTTTACCTTTACTTTTGCCGGGTCGATTCAGCCGCAGATTATATCGGCCGTTGTAGGTAATATCAGGAACGGGAGAACTATAATCTTCATCATCTTTTATCGAATCAGAGAGCGGAACCTTTTCCACATGAATTCCCAGAGACTTAAAACGCTCATGGAGAAATTCCATGGCTTGGTCTTCCTTGCCGGGCGTGGAGGGAATCTGCACCAGTTCGCTCAGAAAGTTCTGTGCTTCAGGCAGTAAATTTTGAGCGGCGATTTTGATTTCTTGGGGATTGAGCATGGTGTTTACAAGCGGAGATTAATAAGCACGTTTTCCATAATCGCCAGACTCTCATCGGCCTCTTCATGGGTAATAACCAGAGGCGGCGCTACGCGAATTACGTTACCATAAAGACCCACCGAACCAACCAGCAGGCCATTTTCAGCGCAGTTGTTGATTATCGGCTTGATCAATTCGGGAGCAGGTTCTTTGGTGGCTTTATCCTTGACGAATTCCATGCCCATCACGAGACCTTTGCCACGTACATCACCCAGATATGGACACTTTTTGGCAATTTCCCGTAATCCCCGTTTAATATAATCACCCATTTGGGCGGAATTCTGTACCAGTGGTTCTTTTTCGAAAATGTCGAATATGGCTGTCACCGCTGCGCTGGCGACGGGATTGCCGCCCAGCGTGCTGCTCATTTCGCCTTTACTCAGGCAGGCGAACACTTCTGATCGCGCGCACACGGCCGAAACCGGTACGCCGCAGCCGATGCCTTTACCCAGAGCGACAATGTCGGGCTGAAGATTTTCATGTTCCATCGCCCACATTTTTCCCGTCCGGCCATAAGAAGATTGCACTTCATCCAGCGTCATCAGCAGGCCGCGCTCTTTCGCCCAGGCGAACAACCGTTTGAGCCAACCTTCCGGCGGGAAGATAAAACCGCCGGCTCCCTGATAAGGCTCGACGATAATGCCGCCCAGGTTACCGGTGGAATTCGTCAGAACCAGCAAGTCAAGATAATCGAAATAACGTTTGAAATCCGGCCCATCATCACAAAAGCCCAGCGGGTCGCGATAGGGATTAGGGTAGGGGGCGCGAATCGTTCCCGGGACAACCGGCCCGTATTGTTTCTTGGGTCCGGCCAGGCCGCCCACACTGGCGACGCCATAGGTGCGGCCATGAAAACCACCCATAAAACTGAGCACTTCATATTTGCCGGTCTTACGCCGCATGAGTCGCAAAGAGGCTTCAACCGCTTCCGATCCGGTGCTTAAAAAGAAACACTGATCCAGGTGGGCGGGCATGGCTTTCACCAGCCGTTCGGCGGCTTCGATGCGATAGGTATTAGCGCACTCGTAATTATTTAATAGTTTTGCCGATGCTTCCTGGGCTGCTTTAACCAGCAGGGGATGGCAATGGCCGACATTGGTTACCAGAACGCCGCTGGTCCAGTCGATAAAGGTGTTGCCATCGACGTCGTGCACGATACAGCCTTGGGCCGATTCCCAAACTACCGGCGTCTGATAGCCCACCACATCGGCTTCATAAATATGCCATTTATCCAAAAACTCTTTGCCGCGCGGGCCGGGTAGGGGCCCTTTTACTGAAACGTTACTCATGTTTGCTATCTCGTCGAATGTTATTGACCAAACAACGGGCGTCCTTACCGGCGGCGGCGGCCAAAATATCGTCCAAAATGCTTTTGCGAATTTCCCAGCCGGCCTCTTCGGATGCCCAGCCAATGTGGGGCGTCAGGATCACATTTTCAAGTTCAAATAAATTGAAATCCGGCTTAGGCGGTTCCACTTCGTAAACATCGATGGCGGCTCCCGCGATGGCTCGATTTTTCAAAGCGGTCGCCAGCGCTTCGGTATCCACCATGCCGCCGCGCGAGGTGTTGATGACATACGCCGTCGGTTTCATCAGGGCCAGTGTTTTGGCGTTGACGATATGACGGGTCTCCTCGTTGAGGGGCGTATGAATGGTCAAGAAATCCGCTTGCTGAAAAAGGGTTTTTGGGTCCACCCATTCAACACCCTCAAGTGCCGCCCGACGTTTATCAGAAAGATATGGGTCGTTACCGATAATGCGAAAGCCAAACGATTTGAGCTTGTGAAAAACCCGGCTACCGATACGGCCCAGGCCCAGAATGCCCAGCGTTTTGCCTTCCATGCGATAGATAGGAAACAGGTTGTCGAAATTCCACTGTCCCGCCCGGCTGGAATCATCCAGTGTTTTACGGCTCCAAAGAACTTTGCGACCACAAGCGAAAATCAGAGCGATGGCATGTTCGGCGACATCAATTTTGCAGTAATCCGGCTGATAGGCGAACTGAATTCCCTGGCGCGTGCAGGCGTCAGCGTCCACGTTGTCGCAACCGATGCCGTGGCGGATAATCAGTTCACAGCGGGTCAGACGGCCAATTAGCGACGCCGGAAGCTTCACCATGTTCACCACGATGATGTCCGCATCGCGTATTTTATCAAAAACTTCATCTTCCGGCCGAAACTTGAGTTGATACCAGGCGAAGTCAATGTCCTGTTTCTTCAGCTCATCCGCTTCCCAGTTCAAGTCAGGTTCAATGTAATCTGTAACAACTACTTTCATGTATTTGCCTGTATATGTAGATGTAATTGGTTTAAAGGTCTTTGCGGCCGGTCATGCGGGCGGCTTCATCGGCGGGGACGCCTTTTTTCAGCAGTGCCCGCGTGGAATTTTCGCTTTCCTTGCGCTCCTCGGCCTTCACCAGCATGTCTTCGGCGATTTCATAGGGCACCACCAGGCAGCCATCAGCATCACACACCAGAAAATCCCACGGCCGCACCAGCACCGTATCGAACCAGATGGGCAACTGCCAGCCGCGCAGCCGCGACAGGTGGAAGCCATCCACCGGGCTGGAGAACTTGGCGAAAATCGGCCAGCCCATCGCCCGGATAAAGCCGGTGTCTTTGGCGCCGCCGTTAATCACCGCCGCCCGCACACCGTGGTTGACGCATGTCGTCGTCGCCAGTTCGCCCCAAAAGCCCGAGGTCTTGTCCGCCCCGGTATCGACCACCACGATGCTGCCTTCCGGGTATGATTCGACCATTTTGGCCGCTATCCGTTCCCGTTCATCGGGTTGAGGATCAAAAACCCATTGAATGGTAAAGGCGAATCCCGCCACGGTTTCCAACTCAAAGTTTTTCGACAGGCACTTTACCTGCGGTCCCAGCCACTGGTTGTGCAGGTTGTAGGTGTCCTGAAAGATGTCGATAAGGGCGCCGTTATAGAGTTGTTCATAACGGGCGATCATCTCCATCAGCGGGATTTTTTTATACGGGCAGGGGATATCCCGCACCTGTGATAGCATTTGTTCTTTGTTTGCTGGTTCTTTGCTCACGGCCGTGTATCCTTTCCTTAACGTTTAATAACGATTTCTTTGCCTTGCTCCATGCTTTTCTGCACGGCGAACGCCACCCGCGTTGCTTCCAGGCCGTCGATACCGGTGGGATAGCTGCGGCCGATGGCTTCGACGCTGCCGCCGTTGACCACAAAGCCTACCATGTCCAGGAAGTCTTTAATCGTATCGAGGAAATACCCGCTGTGGTAATATTCGCCCGGGTTCATTTCCCGTGTGTGTGAGGCGTTGACGTTAATCGTTTGCGTGCCGCCCGGCCCCTTGCACCAGCGGAAGCCGCGATCCTGGGTGTCCAGTTCGATGATGCCTTCGGAGCCTACGAAGCGCGCCCCCTGGTTGACCACCGCCTCGAACGTGTCCGGCAGAATCCAGGAAATGTCCACGCCGAAGACCGCCCCGTTGGCGAACGTCAATTCCGCATGAACCGAATCCAGCGTGTTGATGCCCAGCGACTTGAGCTTGCCTTCAAATCCTTTCGCTGACGCCTTGACCACTTCCGACCCCATCGTCCAGCGCAGCATGTCCGCCTGATGTACCCCGATAAACCAGAACGGCGTGGTGTTCTCGGCCCACTTGGGGAACCAGTCGCGCGGCACGATGATTTTATCCTCCATCCAGGCGTAGCCGTATTGAATCGTGCCCAGTTCGCCTTTGAGAATCAAATCGCGCGCCCGCTGCTGGGCGGGGTCATAACGTTTGTGGAAATCCACGAACATCAGCACCTTGTTCTTTTTGGCGGTTTCGATCATCGCCTCGCAGCCTTCAATGGTCAAATCCATCGGCTTTTCCACGATGACGTGCTTGCCCGCTTCCATCGCCGCCACCGCCATCTCCCGGTGCAGGTGGTCGGGCGTCACGATGCTCACCGCGTGAATGTCATCACGCTCCAAGAGCTTTCGCCAGTCAGTGGTGCCGTCAATGCCGAACTCTTTGGTCACCTTGTCGCGCGTTTCCGGCGTCCGCGACGCCATCGCCACCAGCTTCGCCCGACCCTCCCGCTCCATGTCCCGCGTCGAGTTCATATGGTGCGCGGCCCATATCCCGCCGCCAATGACGCCCAAACCTGGTATTGTTTTCATAGTATGCTCCACAGTCGGATGGTAATAATGATTATATTTCGTTTATACGGATGCCGACGCCGGTTCCTTTTCTTCCCGATTCAACAACAAGGTGCAAATATGCCCGGCAATCGGCAGGCATCCCGCGACAATGAACACAAGGGTGTAATTAGTTTCGGCCTCAACAGTTTTTCCGGCATACAGGGTAAATAAAATACCACCAACAAGTTGTCCCAACTGTGTCCAACTCATCACGGTTCCCATTTCTTCGCTGGGGAAGCTGTCTGCCATCAGTCCGAGCATGTTGGACACCCACAGACCCCAGGCAAACATGATAATGCTGATCAGAGTCAACGCCAGCCAGGCTATATTACAATATGCTGTAGCGATGCATACCGTCATACCCAATGCTCCAACTGTCATGAGTATTTTTCTGGATTTGATATTGGATACTCCCATGCCGATAAGTTTGCCGGAACAATAACCGCCAAACAGATTGCCGGCAAACATAGTGGCAAAAGGTATCCAGGCAATGGCGGCTTGTGCTTTTAGATTTAAATCAAATTTGACGGATAAGTACAAAAAAACCCAGTTGGCGATGAAGAAATAAAGCGGGCTGATAATAAAACGAGCCAGAAATAGTCCCCAAAAAGCCTTCTTTTTCAAAACACCATAGACCTTCTTTTTGCCTTTGGGTTTTATGCGATCATTTTCAATTAGTTGACGTTCTTCATCAGATACTTTGGGGTGTTGATTCAAAGGGTAGTAGCACTTGAGCCAGTAGTACAGCCAGGGGATACCGATGAGAGCCGATGCGACGAATGCCCAGCGCCAACTCCCCGTCCAAGCGATAAAAAATCCTACGGCCGGTACCGCCAGAATCGACCCAATGGCTACTCCGCTATTGAAGAAACCCATGGCAAAGGCTCTCTCTTTGGCGGGAAACCATTCTGAAACTGCCTTGGTCGAACAGGGCCAATTACCCGCTTCGCCAACACCCAGCAACGCACGTAAGATAAAAAATGATACAAATCCACACGCCAGGGAAGTAAAACCTCCGGCTATTGACCAAAATACTACTGCGATGACAAAACCTTTTCTCGCGCCCCAACGGTCCAGTAAAGGACCCATAAAAAAGGCCGCTACCAGAGTTCCCAGCATCCATGCGGTTTGAATCCACGAATAATGCCATGCTGTTAATGAAAGCTCTTTTCCAATCCTGGACCAAGCTACCGCTAACACCTGACGATCCAAATAATTATTCACCGTAGAGAGAAAAAGAAGCAATAATATGCCCCAACGAACATGTCCGCTTTGTATGCCTTCAAAAACGAGAGTGGCTTTGAGTTGTTTCATGGTTTCAGCTCTGTCAATTTAGAGGTTAGTGTAATATATAATATTTCTCGGCATTTATTTTAAAAATCCTCTTTATAAAGAAATGAATTCAAAATGGTGATGAAATTAATTTTTTTAAATACATTTATGGTAAGTTATTATATCTATAATGGTTTAATAAAAACAGCTCACATAAAACCAACCGTATGTTTGTTATTGTAGCAGAAGATTCTTTATTCGCCAATAAAATTTCTAATTTTCCTCAAGCAAAATAAATAGTTGCTTTTTAAGATGCTGGCGGATATAACTCTATTTAATATAAGCGGATATTGCCGTTTATTTGCGGTTGTTTTTTGATGCTATTGTTATATTTTAAATTTTCAGAGTTTTATTCCTTTAAGAAAGACTGTTAGGATGATAATCGATGGTTTCAAAGTCGGAATTAGTTGATCCAAAACAAAAACGAGCGATTCGTAGCAAGATAAAAATCCTCAATGCGGCCCGCGTTGTGTTTGCGGAAAAAGGATTACATGGGGCGCGCATTGACGATATTTCCCGCCGGGCCGGTTTAAACAAACAACGCATTTACGCGTATTTTGGCTCAAAAAAAGGCGTTTATCGCCAGGTTTTGCTTCATGCTTACGCCCAGGTTACCGAAAATGAAGCAATTTTAGCGCTAAGAGAACAAGACATACCTCAAATGACGCAAATCGTTATAGAAGCATTCTTTAAGTTCCATCAGGAAAATCCGCTATTCTGGCGACTATTTTCATGGGAAAACCTTAACGGCGGTAAAAGTCTTTCTGAGAATGATTGGAAAAATATTCGCTCCTCGTATATCGATCATTTACAGTACCTTTACGAGATCGGGCAAAAAAGAAACATTTTTAAGAAGGAGATATCTTTTTTTACCTTTTTGATGACGTTATATGCGGTGACCAACTTCTATTTTTCAAACCGTTTAACGATTTCTCATCTTCTTGACCGTTCGCTTGATGATATGGCGCAATGTAGCTTGTTTACTCATCAGGCAGGTTTGATGATGCAGCAAGGCATTCTTGCGAATAACGACAAGGAAATCGAAGCGTCCGCCTGAAAATCTTTTGCGGTTTGTTTGGGGAAATGGCGATATAATATGATGTATGGTAGTAAACTGTATGAATGGTCTCTGAAATATAAGGATATGGTGGTATTATGATGAATAACGTGTTAGCGTTGTTTGGCGGTATTGGGCCGTGGGAGATCGCCATTATAGCGGCGGTAGGTGTATTGGTTTTTGGCAATCGCCTTCCAGAAGTAGGGAAAAGCCTGGGTAAAGGCATCATCGAATTCAAAAAAGGCTTAAAAGGCATTAAGGATGAAATTGATAAAGGCGGGCAGGACGATACCTCAAAAACAAACCCCTCTTGAGCGGTAATTATACCCGTTGGACCGATAACGCTTAATCTTTTTTGGATTTGACGGATTTGTCGTCTGCGGTTTCAACGCGATTTTCTTTGCGCGAAACGTATGATTTTGCCCAGGGGACCATCATCACTGTCCCGCAATATCCGCAACGAACTCGTTTTCCACGTGTGCTGTTGGGAACGGCAAGTATCTTTCGACAACGTAAATTTGGGCACATCAATGTTACCGACATCACAATCCTCCCCAATATTTCGTGGTTTTAGCGTTGCTCATCGCTTCTAATATCGGCTAATAGGGGCAGGATATTTGCTGATTTTCCGGTCGATAACGCATTTTTCTTAAGAAAAGGCCTTGCGCCAGGGTTATTACCGGTCGTCGAGAGTTTGAGCGATTATATCGATTAGCATTTCCCATGTTGAGGTGAGGTCCCCAAACTCATAATTGAGGATATC
>JAFGBA010000362.1 GCA_016933395.1 Sedimentisphaerales bacterium
GATGTTTTACTGCGCCCGGCGGGACTCGAACCTGCGACCTACGGTTTAGGAAACCGTCGCTCTATCCTGGCTGAGCTACGAGCGCTTAAAAGGATAATAACCTGTTTTGGGTCGGAAAAACAAACATTTTTTTCAATTAAAAACGGTTTTTTGGATGATCGTTTATTGTTTATTTTTATGCTCTTTTCATTTAACCATGGTTACGGGTAAGTGAATGGCATCATCTGGGATTTTTATCAGAGAATCCGGATAATTCATGATACAAAAGATATTCGTACGTGATGTTATGTAAGCTAACTCCTTTAGTCACATAGATATAACTTTGCATATCTTTGTCAATCGGTGTTTTTATTGACAATCTGACTGAAGTGTGCTAAAAAAGGCCAATAACGTCATTTCCGGTACATTTGAATACTCTTGGCTAAGAGAGGAGATTTGACATGTATCCCTCCCGAAGGTTGATTTGCCTGGGGAATATTTCTTGTGTATTTGTGTTGTCGGCCATGTTAATTTTTGTTTCGGCCCCGATGTATGCAGGCGCCGCGACGATGAAAATTTCTCCGGATAGCGCCATTCAACGTCTGATTCAGGATCGGTTACGGATTAGCGAATATGAATCGGTGACGCTGCAATCATCGCGCGTAAATCAGCGGGAATGGAGGATAAACACGCGCTTTGGTGAGCAGAATCACCAATTGGTATTGCAGCGCTATTCAGTGCGTGCTCCTGGTTTTCGTCTGTTGGTGCAGCAGAAAACGGGGGAACTGATTGAAATTGAGCCGCCGCTGCCGGCCACTTATCGGGGTTACGTCGAAGGGGTGTCCAACAGCCGCGTGACGGCTTCGGAGCGAAACGGGTTATTGGAAGCCAAAGTACAATTGGGGGCGGGACCGGAAGAAACCTGGCTGGTAAAACCCGTGACGAAAATACTGCCGGATTGTCCGAATGAGCAGCATATTGTCTATCGCGCCGATCAGGTTCAGGGTAGCGGGGGAACCTGTGCGGTTACTGATGAAATACATATAAGATCTTTGAGTGAAGGTGCGCCGGCTGACGGCGATGTTGTTAATATGGATGTGCAGGTCTGTGAGATCGCCTGCGATGCGGACGTGGAGTATTATCAACTTAACGGCAGTTCGGTGGATGATACCGTGGCGGATATCGAAATGATTATCAACGGCGTGTCGGACATTTACGAATTGGATACTCAGGTAACATTTCAAATTACGGCCATCATTGTCCGTACGGAAGAACCGGATCCTTATACGGCAACGGCTCCCCTGCAATTACTTGGGCAATTTGAGGATTATTGGGATTTAAATCACGGTGATATAGATCGTGACGCCGCACAATTATTTACAGGTAAGGATCTTGACGGTTCCGCTTTGGGTATAGCTTATCAGGATGGATTGTGCTGGCGGGAATACAGTGTTGTGCAATCGCTGCATACTTCGGAACTGGTGGAGCGGATTGCTCTTTCGGCTCATGAGATCGGCCATTTGTTTGATGCAAGCCACTGTGACGGGGTAGATGTTTGGTGTCGCATCATGTGTTCGGCGTTGGGAGGATGCAGTGAAGGATTTTGTTCATTTGGCCCATATTCTGTTAACAGTATTCGTACAGCGGCGGCCGGTGCATCGTGCTTGTCGCCGGGCACGGTAGGCGTGCCCTGCACCAGTGTGCCCTTTTTTGATGATTTCAGCTATTGCGGTTATTACGATGTTCCGGACCCGGCGCGCTGGACGGCGGCCGACCGTATCGATTGCCATTATGGGAAAATCGTTTTAAAAATAGGCAAGGATTACGGCGGTAACATGCGTTTTGGAACGCTGCGCACACGACCGATGGCGGTGACGGGGCCGGCTACAATATCATACCAGGTGAATCCGAATTATGCACCTACAGGGCAATATCTCAAAGTGGAATACTTTGATTCGGCCTTATATACGTGGCATCTGTTGCAGTCGATACCGGCCACCACCGGACAGGCGGGCTGGACGCCGTATGAACACCCCATGCCCCTTGATGGTTACGGGGATTATTTTGCTCTGCGTTTTACGGGTTACGGAAACACTGTCGGTAGTTACAGTTGGCTCATAGACGATGTCGGAGTGACGCCCGCGCCATGCTTGGGTAGTTTTGATGGCGATAATGATGTAGACCTGGAAGACTTTGCTATTCTGGCGGCGGCCTGGCTCAGTACGGAAGGGGAGCCGACGTGGAACGCCGATTGTGATATATCCGATCCAACCGACGGCGTTATTAATATCAATGATTTGATGGCTTTTGCAAGCAACTGGTTATGCGGAAAATAGCTGCTCGATAACAATTAATAACCAGATAGTGAATTTGTTATTATACGATCTTAACACCGCGGCTGCGTAGGTATTCCTTTAATTCCGGAATATCGATGATATGAAAATGAAAAACCGATGCGGCCAATAAGACCGTGGCGCCGGCATCCGCAGCCTCGAAAAAATGCTCCATTTTACCGGCGCCGCCGGAGGCGACGATGGCGGCGGATACCGTTTGTTTTAGCTTACGGATCAAAGGCAGGTCATAACCTGTTTTGGCGCCGTCCGTTGCTTTGCTGGTAGGCAAAATGACTTCAACGCCGAAACCATCCACCCGTTTGGCCCACTCGATGGCGTCAGTTCCCGTTGCTGTCCGACCGCCGTCGATCCATACTTCGTAACCGGACGGCAGCGTCGGATTTTGATCGACGTCGATAGCCACCGTGACTTTTTCCGGGCCAAATTCGCGGACCATCTCGGCGATGATGTCGGGGTTACGAAAGGCGGCGCTGCTGGTGGAAATCTTGTCGGCGCCGGCTTCCAAAACGGCTGCTGCTGAAACCACATCAGAAATTCCTCCACCAACCGTAAAAGGCACGGTGCAGGCCTGAGCGACTTTTAGAACGACATCAAGCATGGTTTTACGTCCTTCCACCGTAGCGGTGATATCCAGCAAGGCTAGTTCATTCGCTCCGGCCTGGCAATACGCTCGGGCACATTCGACGGGATCGCCGGCATCGCTGATATCTACAAAATGGACTCCTTTAACGACCCGACCGTTCTGCATATCGAGGCAAGGCATGATACCAACAGGATTTGCCATAATATATCTCCTCAAAAAATCCTCTTTGTTTTCAACACCACGGTCATCGACTTATGGACCAGGGGACGATTTCCGACGCCTAAGCTTATGATTTTACCGGTATTTTCCCATCCTTCAAGATAATAACAACTTGACACAGGAACATCCAACTGCTGTAATGGCCTCAATTTAGCTCGCTGGAGCATATTGGATATTTCAGTACATCAATCAGCCGTTTTAGCAGAGCAAAGAGCTGAAAGGAACCACAGATGCCGAAACTTCAGGGTATCAAAAAGGTTATGATTATAGGCAGCGGACCAATTGTAATCGGTCAGGCCTGTGAGTTTGACTACTCAGGTACGCAGGCTTGTAAAGCACTGCGAAAATTGGGCTATAAGATTGTGCTGGTTAATTCCAATCCGGCGACCATCATGACCGATCCCGGTATGGCGGATGTGACTTATATCGAGCCGCTGAACCTAAAAACGATGGCGGAAATCATCGAAAAAGAACGCCCCGATGCCTTGCTGCCTAATCTGGGCGGTCAAACAGGACTGAATTTATCGTCGGAATTATCGCGTACCGGTGTATTGGATAAATACGGGGTGAAAATTATCGGTGTCAATGTTGACGCCATTGAACGCGGGGAAGACCGGATCGCCTTCAAAAACACCATGAACCGGCTAGGCATCGATATGCCTCGGAGCAAGCCATCGCACAGCGTGGAAGAGGCCGAGGCGATTGCTCAGGAGTTGGGGTATCCCGTGGTGCTCAGGCCGGCTTATACCATGGGAGGAACAGGCGGCGGTTTGGTTTACAACGTAGAGGAATTACGTATGGTCGCCGGCAGGGGGCTTTCAGCGAGTATGGTGGGCCAGGTGCTGGTGGAGGAATCGGTGTTGGGATGGGAGGAACTGGAACTTGAGGTTGTCCGCGACGCCAAAAACCAGATGATTACCGTTTGTTTTATCGAAAACGTGGACGCCATGGGCGTGCACACCGGAGATTCCTACTGTACAGCGCCCATGCTGACAATTGATCCTGAACTTCAAAAACGCCTGCAAAAATATTCCTATGATATTGTGGAAGCGATTGAGGTGATTGGAGGAACCAATGTGCAGTTCGCCCACGATCCTCAGACCGGTCGGGTAGTGGTGATTGAAATCAATCCGCGAACGTCACGCTCCTCAGCGTTAGCGAGCAAGGCTACCGGGTTTCCGATTGCGTTGGTTTCTTCGATGTTAGCCGGCGGTCTGACGCTGAACGAAATTCCTTACTGGCGCAGCGGAACCCTGGACAAATACGAACCCTGGGGAGATTACGTGGTTGTCAAGTTCGCCAGATGGGCTTTTGAGAAGTTTCGCGGCGCTAAAGATGAACTTGGCACGCAGATGAGAGCCGTTGGCGAAGTTATGAGTATAGGTAAAAACTATAAGGAAGCTTTTCAGAAAGCCATTCGTTCTCTGGAAAACGGTCGATATGGTCTTGGTTTCGCCAAGGATTTTAACCAAAAAAGTCTGGAAGAACTTCTTCAATTGGTGTCCACTCCCACAAGTGAACGACAGTTCATTATGTATGAAGCACTGCGTAAAGGAGCAAACATAGATGATTTACACAACCGAACTTATATAAAACACTGGTTTATCGAACAAATGAAGGAACTGGTGGACCAGGAAGAAGAAATTCTAAAATATAAGGATAAGTCCATCCCGGATAAATTGTTGATTCAAGCAAAAAAAGATGGGTTTTCAGACAAATATCTGGCAAAACTTTTAAACAGCAAGGAAAAAACGATTCGTCAGCGGCGTACAAGTCTGAATGTGGTGGAGTCATGGGAGCCGGTTCCCGTCAGCGGCGTTGAAAATGCGGCCTATTATTATTCGACATATAACGCACCTGATAAAGTTGGCGTTAGCACCAATCGCAAAATTATGGTTCTTGGGGGAGGTCCAAACCGTATCGGCCAGGGAATTGAGTTTGATTATTGCTGCGTTCACGCCGCCTTTGCTTTGCGGGATGAAAAATATGAATCAATCATGGTTAACTGCAATCCGGAAACGGTCTCCACCGACTATGACACATCTAACAAGCTATATTTTGAGCCGTTAACGGTCGAGGACGTGCTGAGCATCTACGAAAAGGAAAAACCCCAGGGTGTTATCGTGCAATTCGGCGGTCAAACGCCGTTGAATATCGCCGGCGAACTGGCGGAGGCCGGCGTGCCGATTTTAGGCACATCACCGGACACCATTGATTTGGCCGAGGATCGCGACCGTTTCCGCCAGATCATGGAAAAACTGGGTATTCCCCAAACCGACTCCGGCATGGCCAGTTCCCTGGAGCAGGCGCTGGCCATAGCGGGGGAAATAGGCTATCCGCTGATGGTAAGGCCGTCGTATGTTCTCGGCGGACGCGGCATGGAAGTGGTGCACGATGAGGATATGCTGAGGGAATATGTAGCGGCAGCAGTGGATGTCACTCCGGAAAGACCTATTTTGATCGACAAATTTCTGGAAAACGCCATTGAGGCGGAGGCTGACGCCATTGCCGACGGGATGGATGCCTTTGTCCCGGCCGTTATGGAGCATATCGAATTGGCGGGCATCCATTCGGGCGATTCCGCCTGCGTCATTCCTCCGACGACCATACCTGAAAAACATATTAAAACCATTATCGAATACACCAAAAAGATAGCTATAGAACTACATGTCGTAGGCTTGATTAACATTCAATATGCCATAGCCAACGACAAAGTATATATTTTGGAGGCCAATCCTCGGGCATCGCGGACCGTGCCGTTGGTTTCGAAGGTCTGTAATATTCCCATGGCTCGATTGGCAACCCAAATTATGCTGGGCAAAAAACTTTCAGATCTCAAGCTTGAAAATAAGCCCATACCTCATTTTGGCGTAAAAGAAGCGGTATTCCCCTTTGATATGTATCACGAGGTTGATCCGCTGCTGGGTCCGGAAATGCGCTCCACCGGTGAAGTATTGGGAATGGCGGAATCTTTTGGCCTGGCGTTTTACAAGGCCCAGGAAGCGGCCAAACAGCAATTGCCTTGTGAGGGCGCCGTTCTGATTACCATCACCGACAAAGACAAGCCGCAAGCCCTGGAAGTAGCCAGGGAATTTGCCCGAATGGGATTTAAAATAAGAGCGACAGAAGGCACACAACGATATTTTCGTGAAAACGGCGTAGAAAGCGAACTTATTCTGAAAATGTATGAAGGCCGGCCCGGTATTGGGGATGAAATCAAGAATAATAACATACAGCTTGTCATTAACACGCCCATTGGCAAGCTGAGCAAGTATGATGATTCTTATATTCGCAAGACCGCTATCAAATACAAAATACCGTATATAACAACAATGGCGGCGGCCAGGGCTACGGTAAAAGGCATCGCCGCTCAGAAACTCGGGCGATCCAAAGCCAAATCCCTGCAAGATTACCACGCCGGTATCAAATAAACGTGTTGGTTATTGTGCAAGATGTAGAAGCGGCGCATGATCGCGCCCGTTTTAGGTTATCGGCGTGTAAGGTGTTTATAACCCTTAAGCCCGTTGATGCGTATTTTAAAATCGTCGTCTTGGACGTCGATAATGATCATTCGGCGGTTTTCATCATAGCGCCACTCTTTGGTCCCTTTAACCTTACTCGGTTTGGCGAAACTTTTTACACACAGACGGTAAGCAAGTTTTGAATTGCCTTTGATGTTTATCTCACCACGATCTTCATCCACGGTAATGATGATGTCCTCATAAGCGATCCCGTTGCCGGTCGGATGGTGGTACACCAATTCACTTTTGCCGCAGGGGTAAATCAGAATGGTTTCTCTGTCGGCCCAGTCAGCGTCGCCATGGTCGGTGACATCGCTTTTCACTTTCAGCGGAATGATGGCTCCGCCTCGGATGAAAATCGGGTAACGATTCAAATTAGCCGTATAATCGGCCATTTCACCGGGTTGATACGTTTTGCTTTCATCCCAATAATCGATCCACACACCGGTAGTCGGAAAATAAACGCGTTTGGCGTCGTTTTCATCCGTCAATACGGAAACGAAAATATCCTCACCCAGACAGTGCTGATTCGAAACTTTTGATGCGCGGCGAATAAGGGATTGACCGGTCAGATTTGTTTCCACGCTATAACTGAAAATGTAGGGAGCCAATTCGCTATGCAATGTCGCATAGTAGCGATAAATATCCACGGTTTCTTCATCATGAAACCAGGGGAGATGATTTTCCAGACCGCCGTTTGAGCCTCCATTAAGCATTACCGGCATTAAGGAACCGAATTGAGCGTAACGAATCAGTTGTTTTTTCGTGGATTTGGCCTTGTAGTAACCTCCCACTTCCGCCGCCAGGCATCCGTAACCGACCGCGGCGGAATCATACAGGTCGTCGAGTTGCTCCTTAAGTCCGTTCCAATCTCCGGAAAAATCTCCGCTCCAACCCACCGTACATACGGAAATCGGCGCGTAACAACCACCGCGATCGGAATAAGGCCGGGCCAGAATAATTCCTTCCTTTTTGCGGTCGAGGATGGATTTCTCCATATAAGCATAATAGTAACGACGGAAATACTCCTTATCCATTTTACCGATGGACGTCTTTACCGTGTCGCCCAACATATTTGCCCCGCCGTCGCATTTCCAACCGTCAATGCCCATTCTCAGCACATTATCAAGCAGACTTTGCCACCAAGCGCATGCCGCCGGTGAGGTAAAATCCAGGTGTACGCCTTTGCCTTTCCACCAGCCGTGATCGGCTCCGTCATCGACCGCAAATTGCCCGTTTTTTGCCGCTTCATAAAAGGGATTTTCTTGATTGATAAAACCTGTCATCCAAAGAATCACGCGAACCCCCTTGGCGTGCAAACCGTCAATCATTTCCTGCGGTCGGGGATAACGGTCTTCATCCCAGATAAATGTGTTGTAAGCCGTCGCCCAGGGACTGTCGATAATAACTGTGCCCACGGGTATATTTCGCGACAAATACCCTTCCACCAGCCCTTCGGTCGACTGTCGGGTATTGCCGTTGTCTTCCCAAACCCAAGGCTCCAGCGCCCAGCGCGGACAAACGGGTGGTCGGCCGGGAAAGATATTGATGGCAGAGGGAGTCATCGCCGGTTTCGTATCTGTTCCTAAAGAAAAAGATGATAACAACCCAATGAACAAAATGACTCCCCAAAATAATCTTTTGTGAATTAATTTAAGATGTTTGTTTTTATATTTCATTGGAATCCTTTAAAAAATCTCGAAAGTTTAACCATTCATCCCAAGTTTGCATTACCTCGCTACAAGGTTAAAACATATTACGTTTTATTCCTTTATACGCAAGGATAATATGTTATGTATTTTTGACGGGTTGACGTTACAAATAGAGGTGCATATCATGGTTTAAATAACTCTGATATACAGGAGGTTTATAGTGCGATATCGATCTTTGGGGCAATCAGATATTGAAGCTTCGGTAGTGGCTTTGGGCGCCTGGGCGATAGGGGGGTGGACCTGGGGCGGGGCGGATGATGAGGAGTCAATTCGGGCAGTCCATGCAGCGCTGGATGCGGGGATGAATTTCATCGACACCGCTCCAATTTACGGTTTCGGTCACTCGGAAAAAGTGGTGGGACTTGCTCTGCGTGATCGCCGTCAACAAGCAGTGTTGGCGACCAAATGTGGCCTGCGCTGGGATCTGGAGAAAGGTGTATTTTACTTTTATTCCACGGAGGATATGTTTACTAACCATCCAGCCAAACATAGAGTCCATAAATACCTAGGCCCGGAATCCGTCATTGCCGAATGCGAAGCAAGCCTTAAACGGCTCCAGACGGATTATATCGACTTATACCAAACCCACTGGCAGGATAGCACCACAGCGATCGAAGATACCATGGCAACCCTCATTAAACTGAAGGAACAAGGGAAAATTCGCGCCATCGGTGTTTGTAATGCCACGGTGGAGCAGGTGGAGGAGTATCGCTTGATAGGACCGATTGCCAGTGAACAGTCGCGTTACAGCATGTTTGACCGTAAACTGGAAGAAGATCTGCTGCCTTATTGTACTGATAACAATGTAGCTTTTCTGGCTTATTCACCATTGGAGCAAGGGCTGTTGACAGGCAAGATAACGCCGGACAGAAAATTTTCCGAAGGGGATCAGCGCGCTCATAAAGAACGTTTCAGTGTCGAAAACCGCCGTAAGGTTTTAGCATTTCTGGAGAAACTAAGACCCATCGCTCAGGCACATAATCTTACGTTGGCGCAATTGGTCATTGCCTGGACGATACAGCAACCAGGTTGCACTTACGCCTTGGTGGGCGCGCGTTCACCACATCAGGTTCAGGAAAATGCTGCGGCCGGGGAGGTAATTCTTAGTAACGAAGATTTGAAAACCATAGATGACATTTTGTCCCGACATGCAGAAAAAATTATTTAATATCATTTTACCGAGCGTAATTTCTTTCGTGCCGTTTTGAAGAGAATTTATATAGGGAGAAGTTTTATAACATCACATATTTTAATTGGTTATAAACGAATTATTTCATGGGCGTATTCATAAATAATTAAAAAATATTTCCAAGGGTAGCTTGAATATGGTAAAATAAGAAATTTGATGTTCATATACGAACATCCTTTGGCTCCGATAGAAATATCCTAATTTAAGCAGGAGATATAACAATGGAGTTTTACCATACGTTAATTGTAACAATATTATTGGTGGTAATGATAGTCACCGGTATGGTTTTAGGAGCGGAGGATAATAAGCCGCAGGACGACTATATGCCGCATTTCACGCATTTGTCACCCGAATTGGAGCCGGAACCGGTCAAGACCGCCATGACGGCTGTGGCCGATTGGCAAATCGCCAATCCCGGCAAGCACAATATGATGGACTGGACGTACGGTGCGCTGTTCGCCGGTATGAGCGCCTGGTCGCAAATTTCCGATAGTGACAAGTATACCGAGTATCTGCGCAGCGTTTCCCAGGATAATGACTGGCAGTTATATTTCCGCACCTATCACGCTGACGACCATTGCGTCGGGCAGATGTACCTGGAAATGTACGCCCGGTTCGAAAAGCCTTACATGATAGAACCAACGCAATGGGTGCTGGATTGGGTGAAAGCCCATCCGCCCAAGGCCGTCTTGCAGTTTCGCACGCCGTATTGCCAGGACCGATGGAGTTGGTGTGATTCATTGTTCATGTCGCCGCCCGTGTGGGCTCGGCTGGGTGCGATAACCGGAAATATGGATTACTACGCTTATATGGACAAAGAGTGGTGGGCCACGACCGACTACCTCTACGATAAGGATGAGCATCTTTACTACCGCGACAGCCGCTATTTCGACCAGCGGGAAAAGAATGGCAAAAAAGTATTTTGGGGTCGCGGCAACGGCTGGGTCTTCGGCGGCCTGACGCGCGTGATTGATTATCTTCCGGAAGATTACCCCTCCCGGCCGAAGTATATTAAGCTCTATAAGGAAATGGCGCAAAAGCTGCTGTCGATCCAGCAGTCTGACGGTTTATGGCGGCCGAGTTTGCTGGATCCGGGGACGTATACGATCCCGGAAACCAGCGGCAGCGGCTTTTACACCTACGGCCTG
This sequence comes from Sedimentisphaerales bacterium, assembly GCA_016933395.1. Taxonomy (GTDB): domain Bacteria; phylum Planctomycetota; class Phycisphaerae; order Sedimentisphaerales; family SM23-30; genus JAFGBA01. Next base: position 10,706 of record JAFGBA010000362.1, read on the forward strand.
GCCTGGGGCATCAACCGCGGGTTCCTCGATCGTGAAGAAACGCTCCCGGCCGTCCAGAAAGCCTGGGAGGGATTGCTGCGGTGTGTGCATCCCAACGGCAAACTCGGCTGGGTGCAGCGTATTGCCGGTTCGCCCGGCCCGTCGTCGAAGGATGAAACGGAGGTGTATGGCGTGGGGGCGTTTCTGCTGACCGGTAGCGAGATGTACAAGCTGGCCGTCACCAAACAACCCGGCGTGAAGATCGAGGTCGCCAACCCCGGCCGGACGGCGCTCTTGAATAAGACCGTCGAGGTTGACTTGGCGGCGCTGACTCAAGCCAACGACGCTATCGATGTCGACTGCACCGTGTTTAGCATCAAGCACGGTATTTTCCTGGTTAGCCAGGTCTTGGCGATGGACGGTAAAACCACACTTTTGTTCCAGGCGAACTTTGCGCCGGGCGAAAAGCAGACTTTTGTTGTGTATCCCAAGTCGGCCGGTTATGCCGCTCCTGAGCCAACCGAACGCACCTTTGGCCGTTTCGTGCCCGAGCGTATGGATGACTTTGCCTGGGAAAGCGATCGCATTGCCTTCCGCATGTACGGCCCGGCCTTGGAGAAGACCGGTGAGATCAGTTCCGGCGTCGATGTCTGGAGCAAATCCGTGCGGTATCCGGTTGTGGATAAGCGTTACAAACTCAACGATTACCATAATGAGCACGGCGATGGTTTGGATTTCTATAAGGTTGGTCCGACCCTCGGCTGCGGCGGCACGGCGGTATGCGTCAAACGCAAGCTGTATTGCTCGAAAAATTACACCGATTGGAAAGTGTTGGCTAACGGCCCCATCCGCACGGTCTTCGAACTGCGTTACGCCCCGTGGAAAACGCCCGAAGGCACGGTTACCGAAGTCAAGCGCATTGCCATCGATCTTGGCTCGAACCTCAATCGTTTTGAGAGCACTTATACCGTCGAGGGTGGTAATGGAAAACTGCCCATCGCCATCGGCATCGTTCTTCGCGGCGACAAGGGCGCTCTTCGCACCGATGCGGCGCGTGGCTGGATGACTTATCGCGAGCCGGCTAATCCCAAGTACGGCACGACTTCATGCGGCGCTGCTTTATTACCGGGTGCAAATGCCTCTGCCACACGGGCGGACGGCAACGCCGTACTTATCACCGATGTTACGCCCGGCGAACCGCTGGTGTATTACGCCGGCGCGTGCTGGGATAAGAGCGGCGACTTCACCACGCCGGGGGCGTGGAACGATTACGTCGGTAATGCCGCCGCCCGTGCAACGGCCCAACTGACGGTGGATATCAAGTAACAACATCTAACCATAAAGGAATCATCATGGATATACGATATGTTGCCGATCCCGTCCGCTACCCGCGGATGACCACGGCTGAAATTCGGGAAAACATGCTGGTCGAGAGCCTCTTTCAGCCCGGCCGGCTGGAGATGGTCTATTGCGATGTAGACCGGGCTATTGTCGGCTCGGTCGTCCCGACCGATAAACCCTTGGAACTCAGCGGCGTTGAACAACTCCGCTGCGACTATTTCTGCCAGCGGCGGGAGCTCGGTGTCCTGAACCTGGGCGAACCGGGCGTGGTCACGGTCGATGGGACTGATTACGAACTGGATACCCTTGATTGCCTGTATATCGGTATGGGAAGCAAGGCGATTTCGTTCTCCAGCAAAGACGGCAAGCAGCCGGCTGTCTTTTACCTGATAAGTTTTCCTGCCCACCAGGCCTTCCCCACCACCAAGGCCTCGCGGAAAGACAGTCAGCCCGTGCACCTGGGCAGCCGAGAACAGGCTAATGAACGCACTATCTACAAATATATTCACCCGGATGGCATCAAGAGCTGCCAGCTTTGCCTGGGCTTTACCGAACTGGAGCCCGGCTGCGTCTGGAACACCATGCCGCCCCA
>JAFGBA010000363.1 GCA_016933395.1 Sedimentisphaerales bacterium
GTCATGGCGTTTACCAAGGCGGGAACAGATACCTGGCCTTTGATTTGGTTAATTTCATGGTGCTTGTCTTCATAAGCCGCCCGGGCCTGGTCGCGAGCTTCGGGGCCTTGTTTTCGGGCGGCACGCCAGGCGTTCACCAGTTTTTCCAATTCATCTTCGAGGGTTTCGAGTTTCCCTTGAGATGCGGTTTGTTGGTCTTTAACAGATTGGACGGTTTCAGCGTCGCTTATGACAAACACTTTGTCGCCGACTGCGCCGCCGCGGATGCACCATGACGTTGCACCTTCATCACCCACGCCCAGCACCAGCCAGCAGGCCAACGCCGTCGCGGCGATCATGGCGACGATTTCCGTCCAGGCGTTAATCCGCCACCAGAACCAGCGAAGCAGATAAATCGCGCCGGTGCCGGCGCCGGACAGCAACAGGATGTCAAACGCCTGGTTGGCGTTTTCCAGAAACGTCAGGGCAAAGAAACCCGCGATAACCATCAGGCCCACCGTGCAAATCCGACCAACTTTAACGAGTTCTTTTTCCTGGGCGTTGGGGTTGATGAATCGACGATACCAATCATTAACGACATACGAAGACCCCCAGTTCAGGTGTGTGCCGATGGTGGACATATAGGCGGCGATAAGCGAAGCGACCACCAGACCGAGAAAGCCTGGGCCGAGTTTGGATATCATCACGGGGTAGGCGATATCATGGGCGAGATACGTGGGATTGATGCCCGGGAAATGGGTTTTGATGCTTTCCAGCGTGGGATAGCAAACTATTGAGGCCAAGGCCACAATAATCCACGGCCAGGGACGCATGGCATAATGCATGAAATTAAAGAAAAGGGTAGCGCCGATAGCATGTTTTTCATTTTTTGCCGCGAGCATACGCTGGGCGATATACCCGCCGCCGCCCGGTTCAGCGCCGGGGTACCAGACGCTCCACCATTGCACCGCGACGGGAATTAATAGCAGCGGAACCCAGGCCAGCCAGGTGGAGAAATCCGGCATCCAGCTTAGATTTTCCACAACGCCCGGATGTTTTAGGAGGTTGCTCAGACCCTGGACTTCCGGTTGGCCAACCGCAATAACGGCGGCGTAAATCGCACCGGCCATGGCGACGGAATATTGAAAAAAATCCGCCCAAAGGCAGCTTTTGATGCCGCCGATGGTGGCGTAGATGACTACGCCCACGGAGCCAAGCACCACCGCCATCCAAGGTTCTATGTCGAAGATGACCTGACCGATTTTGATGGCCGCCAGGGTGACGGTTCCCATGATTAGGCAATTAAAAAACACGCCCAAATACAGCGAGCGGAAACCGCGGATGAAGGCGGCGCTTTTGCCGCTGTAGCGTAATTCGTAAAATTCCAGGTCGGTCATAACGCGGGAGCGCCGCCAAAGCTGGGCGTAGATAAAAACGGTGGTCATGCCGGTAATCAGAAACGCCCACCAGCCCCAATTTTTGACCACGCCGCCGCCACGCACCATACCGGTAACGAGGTTAGGAGTGTCGCAGGAGAAGGTGCAGGCGACCATCGACACGCCCAGCAACCACCAGGGCATACTACGGCCGCCAAGAAAATATTCGGCCGAGGAACCGCCGGCCCGACGCGAAGCAATCAGGCCGATGGAGATAATCGCCAAAAAGAAAATACCAATAATCAACCAGTCAATTAATGCCAAAGCCATATTAACCTCTTTTTAGAATGCTTAAGATCAACTCCGAATTTCCATTTGCACTTAACCGGGGATTAGACAGCAAGTTATAATTCCGGTCAACCATAGGGATGGAAATTGTGCCGGGGCGGCGCGCCGCCTTGTCTAAGGCATTTATCCACAATAGGATACGGAATTTTACGTGCGGTTGCTAGTGTGCTCTTGTTGCAACGTTTGTTCTGTGGTATTACTAGGATATGAACGCAGGGACGCAAGCGACGGAATGGACCTCCAAACGGCTGCTGGATTGGACCAGCGAGTATCTCGCCAAGGCGGGCGTGGAACAGCCTCGGTTGTGTGCGGAAATTCTGTTGGGGCATGTCTTACAACGCAAACGGATAGAACTTTATACGAATTTCGACTATTGTCCGACGCCGGAACAGTTGACGACGTTTCGGGATCTGGTGCGGCGGTGCGGCAGGCATGAGCCGGTAAGCTACCTGACGGGGAAGGCCCATTTTTATAGCCTGGAATTTGCCGTCGGGCCGGGCTGCCTTTCGCCCCGGCCGGAGACGGAGACGCTGGTCGAGCAGGCGATTGCATTCTGCACCCATGAGGTGCATCGGCCGACAGTGAGTGTGTTGGATTTATGCACCGGCAGCGGGTGCGTGGCGGCGGCAATTGCCACGAACGTGGTCGAGGCTGAGGTTGTGGCTGTGGACATCAGCCCGGCGGCGCTGAACTACGCCCGGCGGAATATTGAGGCCTTGGAACTCGCCGGGCGGGTGCAGGTTATCGAAAACGACTTGTTCGCCGGTGTGGAAGCGTCCGGCAAGGCGATGTTTGACCTGATTACCGCCAACCCGCCGTATATTGCCGATGCGGTTTATGATAAACTCCCGGCCAATGTAAAAGATTATGAACCCGTCGAAGCTCTTAAAGCCGGGCCGGATGGATTGGACATGTTGCGACGGATTCTTGCAGAAGCGGAATCCTATTTGGCTGACGGCGGGGCGTTGATGTGCGAGATTGCGTTTGATCAGGGGCCGGTTGTTTTGGATCTTTTTCAGGATAGTGGATATTTGAGTGAGTGTGCGATTGTTAAGGACGACCTTAGGCATCCACGAGTGGTAAAAGGAATTAAGAAATAGAATTAAGAAGCTCGAAGCAAGAAGCCAGAATAAAGAAATGGACACATGATGGTTCGCGAGCCGGCAAAATGTTTCAAAGATTTGATCGTTTGGAAAAAAGCTCATGAATTTGTTCTGTATATTTATAGTGAACTTTCGCACTTTTTATAACGTTTAAGCAGCTGGCGCAAGGGCTTCCAGCAGGAATTCGAATTTTTTATCATGTACGGCGGA
>JAFGBA010000057.1 GCA_016933395.1 Sedimentisphaerales bacterium
AAAGAATATGCCAAAATGGCAATTCCCATGAACCGTTTCGGTAAACCCGAGGATGTGGCCAATACCGTGGCGTTTTTGGCGTCAGATGAGGCAAGTTACGTCACGGGGCAGGTTATCTGCGTCGATGGCGGCATGGCCATGTAAGGAAAATCCCTGCGGCGAACCGAACAATGGATAGCCTCTTGCCGCCCGAAGCAAGGTTTTGTATAGTATCGCCGCTTAAGACATAGTGTTCGTTTTATAAGGTAAGTCGGATAATGGGTCCGGCGAATAAAAAAGGTTAATTTCAGCTAGGAGGACTAATCGTGTCCCAGGATGTTGAAGCCAAAGTCATCGAAATCGTAGCCGAACAACTCGGCGTTGATAAAGCGGAAATCAGCCGTGGAACCTCATTTGTTAACGATCTCAACGCGGATAGTCTCGATACCGTCGAACTGGTGATGGAATTCGAGGATGAATTCGATATGAGCATTCCGGACGAAGAAGCCGAGAAAATTCAGACTGTGGGCGAAGCAATTGATTATATCAGCCAGCACGCCGGCAGCGGCCAGACCCGCAAAAGCGAGGCGGGCGACGAGTAGGGGCTTGAACAAGGAAGGATTATGACCCGACGTCGTGTAGCCATTACAGGCCTGGGACTGGTTACGGCCCTGGGTGAGTCCGTGGATGAATTCTGGTCGAATATCATCGCCGGTAAAAGCGGCATCAAGCTTATTGAAGGATTTGATGTAACCGGATATCCATCGAAAATCGGCGGAGAAATCTGTTCGTTCGATCCGAACAATTACATAGATAAACGGGAAGCCAAGCGGATTGATCGTTTTGCGCTTTTTGCGCTGGCGTCGGCGATTTCCGCGGTTAAGGACAGCGGCCTGGACATGAAGGCGGTTGATCCGGATCGTTGCGGGGTAATTGTCGGCAGCGGCATCGGCGGCCTGGGCGAATTGGAAAAGGAGCACATCAAACTTCTGGAGCGCGGACCTGACCGGGTCAGTCCGTTTTGCGTGCCGAAATTGATGGTCAACGCCGCCAGCGCCAATATCTCCATTTATTATAGTTTGCGAGGTTCAAATACGGCGGTTGTCACCGCCTGTGCTTCGGCAGCACACGCCATCGGCGACGCCTTCAATCATATCCAGTCCGGCGGGGCCGATGTGATGATCGCCGGCGGCAGCGAAGCAGCGCTGACGCGGTTGGGATTGGCTAGTTTTTGTGCTCTAAAGGCGTTGAGTACGCGCAATGACGCCCCGGAAAAGGCTTCCCGGCCGTTCGACAAGGACCGTGATGGGTTTGTTCTCGCCGAAGGCGCGGGTATTGTCGTGTTGGAGGATTATGACCTGGCCTGTAAACGCGGGGCGCACATTTACGCCGAATTATTGGGGTATGGCCTGACGGCAGATGGCAGCCACATTACCGCCCCCGACCCTGAAGGCAGAGGCGCGTGTATCGCCATGCAGCAGGCCCTGGAAACCGGCGGCATAACGCCCGAACAAGTGGATTATATCAATGCTCACGGCACCAGCACGCAGCTTAATGACATCAGCGAGACCAACGCCATCAAGAAGGTATTCGGCGACCATGCTTATAAACTGGCTATTAGCAGCACGAAAAGCCATCTGGGCCATACCCTCGGCGCCAGTGGCGGCCTGGAATTGATTGTAACGAGTCTGGCCGTGCACCACGGCGCGATTCCGCCGACGATCAACCTGGAGGAGCCGGATCCGCTGTGCGATTTGGACTACGTGCCCAAGGTTGCGCGGGAAAAACCGCTTAAATACGCCCTCAGCAATTCCTTCGGTTTCGGCGGCCATAATGCCTGTTTGCTGGTGGGCAAAGTATGAGTTATAATAATATAAAAATCGAATATTGAAAATCTGCGTTAATCCGCGGTTTAATCGCTTCATGCCCGGGTGGCGGAATTGGCAGACGCGCTAGCTTGAGGGGCTAGTGGGAGTTACTCCTGTGCTGGTTCAAATCCAGTCCCGGGCAGTTTTTTCATTAACGCAGCGTACAGAAAACCGGCGTTGAATATATAGGGGGCTTCCCGGTTGGTGAAACGAGGCATGCCAATCAGTACTATTTTTTTTTACGCAAAACGACCATTGCTCCCAGACCTAGCAAAAGTAAGCAGCACGGTTCGGGGATGGTTACGCTGCCTGTAATGGGCAGGTTGTGTGCCAGTGCACCGTTGTCGTCGACGCAACCGCCGCGTAAGTAATCGATATCAAGCGTAAAATCAACGATATCCGTCCCGATGCCGTCAAATTCCAGGACAACCAGTGGAACTGAATCATTGAACAAATTATTGGCCGGGCTCATGAAGATGGCATAGTCCTGGTAATCAACCTGGTCATCGAAATTAAGATCGCAAATCGCCGGTCCTGCTACAAGCCAATTGTTTACGAATAGTTCCATATCATTAAGATCAAATTGCCCATCTCCATTAAGATCACCGGTAATACCACTCTTGACCATAAACCAATCATCGCCCAGGGAACCCAATGAAAGAGACACCTGCGAAGCCGGCAGACTGACCGAACCGGGATTGTACGGGTCCGCCAGGGGATGGCCTTGTCCCAAATCGGCGCTTACGCCCTCGGTAAACATATAGTCCAGGCATACCGGGAATTGTTCGTGGACGGATACCACATTAGTGATTTGGCCATTGGGCGAACTCAGCGAAAGACTGATTCCCAGCGGTAAGGATTGATCACTGGTCGCGGCGTAAATGGCCAAAGTGCCGTCGCCGTTATCCACCGTGGAAAAGGTGATATCCTGAGCGTGACTCAAGGAACCTGTCAGAACCAGTAATACTCCTATCATCCCTTTCTTCGTGTACATCGCTTATTCTCCTTGCAGCATCAAGTGTTATCTCTTCAATACTTCATCCATATACAGGATCGCCAATCCTGTTTTTCGGCATTTTTAACTCCGCCGGCAAAAGCGTAAAGAAGAAACCAGCGGTCGAATCTTACCATCGGCTTCCTCTTCCATAGGATTTACTATTGGTGCAGATTATATAGGAACAAAAGACTCTCTCTCACTCTATAATTTATCGCCTCTGGTCACATGCTAACAACAAAATCCACCGTTTGTCAAGGGAATTCCTACTAATAATATGTTGACCTTATGTTTGAATATATAACCCTTCATTACGCAAATACAAAGGCTTTGGTGTTTGCGACAACGGCGTATCGGTACACAGAAGATATTGTCAAGTTCTCACCGGGCCGCAGAATTTGCATCCGGTACGTGGTTTCCAGGTCGAAGGTCTGAGTGTCCGATTTGTCGTTGACGGGCATCAGGATCACGTCGATTTTTATTAATCTTTTCATCTCCTCGGCGATGTCAGAATCGTCGGAGAGCTTGTCGTCTATCCGATGATAAAATCCACCAGGTTGTCATGAAACTGTTTGGCGGAATTGGCAGACACGCTAGCTTGAGGGGCTAGTGGGAGTTACTTCTGTGCTGGTTCAAATCCAGTCCCGGGCATGTTTAATTTTTCAGGGGGAAATCTTGCTAAGAGGATCAATCTCTGTGTTTGATTTTGCGGGCAAAGGGTCCAATTCGATAGTGAATTGTTGCTCCGGGCTGGTCAAGAGCCGGTCCCAAAGAGGAGAGTAGGTGCGTATTTTTACGGTTTTGCCGTCGGGCAGGAATTCCATCAACCGCATATAACCTTCACCGCCAAGGTCGCGAAATTGATAATTACTGAGAATCTGGTGCACGGTTTGTCCGGCGTCATTTTTATCCGCCTGATAGCCGACACCGGAATTGCAGACGTGGCCGCAGAGGACGAAAGCAAAATTGTGTTTCCGCACAAGTTTGTCCCAGAGTTCCTGGCCGTCGTTGATGGGCGGGGGAGTTTTATAATCATGAGGATTCCAGCGCTGCTGCCGGGTTTTATGGTCATAGCGCAGACTGTCATCAAACAAGTAAGCGTGGGTGACCAATATGCCATAACGGTCGGAATGTTTGAGCATAATATCGTTGGCCCAGTCCACGGTTTTATCACGCGGAGCCCATTCCAGGGCCAGAACGATCCACTTGCGGCCGCCGGCTTCGAAGAGGTGATAACTGTTTTCAATACGGCCTTCCTCCATGACGCCGCCGAAAGTCGGCCGGTCAGCAAAAGTTTTGACCGGGAAGTACTCGTTAATCCGCGTGTCGCGCGAGGCGCCGTCGGGATGGTAGTCGTGGTTGCCGGTGACCAGGGCGTAGGGTAGTTTACCGTCGAGCAGGCTGATGGCGGCTTGGCAGTTTTCCCATTGCCAGGGGGCGTCATGATTCGTAAGATCGCCAAGATATAAGGCATGGATGAGGTTAAATCGTTCACGATTTTGAATCAGCCAGGCCGTCTGGGCCATGGACACGCCGGGACAGAAGTGGGTCTGGTTCTGGATATCAGGCACAACGGCCAGCGTCCAACTGCCGGGGGTAAATTCTTCCCGCATCGCAGAGCCGGGGGCCAAGGGTTCATCAGGATCATCCCGGTAAGTTTTCTTTTTTTCATTTTCAGCGCTAAAAACACTGGCGGCGATCAAAAGCAAGCACGTGAAGCTCGACGCCCAAAATTTCTTTTTCATGATAATCTCCAAGTTGTTTATTCATCCAGGGCAATGGTAAACTGCTGGTCATTTTGAATCAAGAGCTTGTCATATAACGGCGAATAGGAGCGAATTTTCACCGTTTTGCCGTCGGGCAGGAACTCCATCAGACGCATATAGCCTTCGCCGCCGAGGGGGCGCATCTGGAAGTTGCTGAGAACTTGATGGACGGTTTTGCCGGCGTCATTTTTATCGGCGCGGTAACCTGTGCCGTCGCGGAGAACATGGCCGTTGAAAACAAAAACAAAGTTGTGTTTGCGCACCAGTTTGTCCCAAAGTTCCTGGCCGTCGTTTTTGGTTCCGGGGGCATCTGATTTGTACGGATTCCATGCCTGATGTCCTTTGGTGTGATCATAGCGTTGATTATCAAAATACAAATAGGCATGGGTAATCAGAATGCCAAACCGATCGGGATGCTTGGACATAATGGCATTGGCCCATTCGACCATTTCATCACGCGGCGCCCATTCCAGAGAGATGACGATCCATGAACAACCGCCGGCCTCAAACAGGTGGTAGGTGTTTTCCAGATGGCCCGGTTCCTTCATGCCGCCGAAGGTCGGTTGTTCCTCGGCTTTGGAGGGCAGGAAATAGCCATTTATTCCCGTATTGTAATTTGGGGTATTTTTCCCCTCATAGTCATGATTGCCCGTGGCAAGAGCATAGGGAATGACGCCGTCAAGAATCTTCATGGCGTTTTGGGCGTTTTGCCATTCCTGGGGAGTATTGCGGTTTGTAATATCGCCGAGGTGCAACGTAAAGGCGATGTTGAACCGATCGCGGTTTTGCGCCAGCCAGGACGTTTGCATCAGGAACAGGCCGGGATAACTCTGACTGTAATGCTGAGTGTCGGGCAGAATCGCCAGCGTCCAGCTTCCGGGTGTGAACTCCTCCCGCATCACGGAGCCGGGTGCGGTGGGTTCCTCGGGTTTTTGCTCGTTATTTTTGTTGGTTTCAGCGCTAAATGCACAAGTTGCCCATAGAAAAGAACAAAAAATGCAATACTTTATTTGTTTCTGCATGGCGTTTCCTTGGTTAAATCACGTGGTGCTTAATCATCCAGCGTAATGGTGAACTGTTGGTCTTCCTGGGTCAGGAGGCGGTCCCAAAGGGGGGAATAAGAGCGAACTTTAACGGTTTTGCCGTCAGGCAGAAATTCCATCAGGCGCATATAAGCTTCGCCGCCAAGGTCGCGCATTTGATAATTGCAAAGAATCTGATGAACGGTCTTGCCGGCGTCATTTTTATCGGCACGGTAGCCGGTCCCATTTTTAAGGACGTGGCCGTTGATGACGAAGGCGAAATTGTTTTTGCGGATGAGTTTGTCCCAGAGTTCCTGGCCGTCGTTGATCGATAGGGGTGTTTTATAGGTATGGGGGTTCCACGTTTGTTCCGCGGCGGTGTGGTCGTAACGCTGGCTGTCGTAATAAAGATAGGCATGGGTTATCAATATGCCCAGACGGTCGGGGTGTTTTTGCATCACCTCGTTCGCCCAGGCCGCCGTTTCGTCGCGCGGGGCCCATTCCAGGGCGATGACAATCCACTTGCGGCCGCCGGCGTCAAAAAGGTGAAAACTGTTTTCGATATGCCCCTCTTCCATCACGCCGCCAAAGGTGGGCCAATCGCGGTACGTTTTTACGGGGAAATATTCATTAATCAAGGAATCCCGCGTGGCCGCCCTGCCGTTTTTGCCGCAGTCGTGGTTGCCCTGCACCAGGGCATAAGGTAATTTGCCATTTAGAAGGCTGACGGCGGCTTTGACATTTTCCCATTCCGCCGGAACGTTGTGATTGGTCAAATCGCCGAGGTAAAGGGCATAAGCGATATTAAACCGCTCTTTATTTAATACCAGCCAGGCCGTTTGCGCCAGGGATAAGCCCGGACAGTATTGGCTTTGATGCTGTATGTCCGGCAAGACCGCCAGAGTCCAACTGCCGGGTGTGAATTCCTCCCGCAGGACGGAGCCTGGGGCAAAGGGTTCGTCGGGAGCATCCCTATAGGTTTTCGGTTTTTCGTTTTCGGCGGCATAAATTAATGTCATCGGCAAAAGAGAAAACACACAGGCACATGCAAAATTGATCCATCGTTTTTTCATAGTTGCGTACTCCTTGAATTACTATATGGTCATACTTTCGCCCGGTTGCAGAATTTTAACCGGGCACTGGGTTTCCAGGTCGAAGGTCTGGGCGTCCGATTCGCCGCCGACAATATCACCGAAGTGGTAAGGAATCGCCAGGCGAGGTTTGAAGTGATTGCATGCCTGTGCCGCCTCCTCGGCATTGGTGGTATAAGTTCCGCCGACGGGCATCAGGGCCACATCGATATGGGTCAAGCCCTTCATTTCTTCGGTAATATCGGTATCCCCGGCGTAATAGATGCGTTTGCCATCCATTTCAATGATAAACCCCACCCAATTGTTGTCGCGAGGATGGAACTGCTTGGCGGGATTATAGGCTGCGGTGGCGGTAATGGTCAGACCATGGACCGTTAGGGTGTGATTTGGTTCAATTACCTGCCCTCGACCTAGTTTTTTAATAACATCCGCCGGAGCGATGATATCGGTATCCGGACGGGCGACTTTGCTGATGTCCTCTGCTGAATAATGGTCATAATGGCTATGACTCACCAGAACCAAATTCGCATCGTGCGGACTGGCGGTAAGTTTCCATGGGTCTATGTAAATAATTTTACCATTACCAAGACGAAAACTGGCATGATTGATCCAGGTTATTTTAATAGCCATGATTTTTACTCCAGTTTTGAAAATTTTTCGTAATTTTCCACATTATGTGTCAATTTATCGAAAATGTCCAATTTGAATATTTATTTAGTGGTGTGGTTTGTGATGTTGTTTTCCTGCTAATGATATGTAGGCCAAAATCATTAGACACGCAATGTCAAGTAGTTATAATCAGCAGCAATGAATTATGAACCAACCTATCCGGTGTGCCTGCATCTTAGCGGCCGTAAAGTGATTGTTATTGGCGGCGGCCCTGTTGCCGAACGCAAGGCACTGGGTTTACTTGAAGTCGGTGCAATTGTTGAAGTTGTAAGTCCTGCTTTAACAGAGGAGCTTAACCGTTTGTCCGAACAGGGGCGTATTTACCACCTTCAACGGAACTACGAACAAGGTGATTTAGTCGGCGGGGCGCTGATTATTTGTGCCTGCGGTGATCCTGAGGTAAATAAACGTGTGGTTGCGGAAGCCCGGCGGGAAGGCATTTTCTGTAACGTTGTCGATGAGCCGGAGTTATGTAGTTTCATTGTCCCGGCCGTTTTGCGGCGGGGAATGCTTATGATTGCCATATCCACCAGTGGGGCTTGTCCTGCACTGGCGAAAAAGCTTCGCTGTCGGCTCGAACAGCAATTTGGCCCGGAATATGGAGATTTGCTTCAAACTTTACATGAATTTCGTAAGCAACTTCAGCAAAAATATCCTGAAAATGAGCAAAAACGTAAACAAAAGTTGGAAAAATTGCTCGATAAACTATTGTCTGAATTGTCGAGTAACAATTAACCGGAATTATTGTATATCATGGCAATTCTTAAAAAAGGTTATATTCACGTATACACCGGTGATGGAAAGGGGAAAACGACAGCCGCTCTGGGGTTGGCTTGGCGGATGCTGGGGCGAGGGGGAAATGTGTATATTTGTCAGTTTTGCAAGCCGCCAACCTGTCTGACGGGGGAGGCATGTTTGGCGGAATTCCTGACGGATATGGGGGATGGGGATACGGTTATTTCCTGTTCGACCGAGGAGCAAAAAGTGCGTTTGGGGCGATTGTTATTTGAACGGTTGGATGAGCCGTGGGAACTTGGAGGCGAACCGGAAGGGCTGGAGGTTTCCATGTGCCTGAAATCAATTTCAGATAAACTGATATATATAAAAGAAACAATATTTGGAGGGGAATTTGATTTGGTCATTCTTGATGAATTGGTGTTTTGCCTGTCAGCTAATCTAACTTCACGCGATATTTTAGAGCCTTTTTTAGACCAAAAGCCCGATAATATTGAGCTGGTTCTGACAGGCAGAGGAGCACCGGATTGGCTCATTGAAAGGGCGGATTTAGTTTCC
>JAFGBA010000364.1 GCA_016933395.1 Sedimentisphaerales bacterium
GTATGCCGGATTATCGCGTCAATTTGGATATCTATAACGGTCCGATGGACCTGCTGCTTTACCTCATTCGCCGCAATGAGGTGGATATAAATGATATTCCCATCGCGGAGATCACCAAGCAGTACCTTGAATATGTTGAGGTGATGCAGCAGATGGATATCGACCTGGCGGCGGAGTTCCTGGTTTTGGCGGCGACGCTGCTGGAGATCAAATCGGCCATGCTGGTCCCGCGGGGTGAAGCCGGCGGCGAGGAGCAAACCGAGGACGATCTGGGCGACCCGCGATTGGAACTGGTGCGGCAGTTGTTGGAATACAAGAAGTTCAAGGACGCCGCCGGCGAGCTTAAGGATGCCGCCGACCAGCAAGCCCGGCGTTTTGGCCGTTCGCAGGCGGACCTGGATCGCCTGCGGGATGAGGCCAAAAGGCGCGAGCAGGAACTGGATCTCGAAGGCGTCCAGGTATGGGATCTCTTCGAGGCTTTTAGCCGCCTGATGCAGGCGACGCTGGCCAGCCGCCGGGGCCATCAGGTCATCGAGGATGATACGCCGGTGGATGTTTATGAAGTGGACATCCTCGACCGCGCCCAGCGAGAAAAATCACTGACGTTCGAAGCAATTTTTCGCGGTCGCACCAGTCGCTCAGAGATGGTAGGTTTATTTCTGGCGCTTTTGGAGCTTATCCGTATGAAACTGGTGCGAATAGAGCAGGAAGCGACCTTTGGGGCGATCTACATTTTCCCTCTGACCGAGGAGGAGCCCACCCAAGCCGTTGCCCACGCCCTTTCCGCCGACATCGACCGGTTGCCTAGTGAACTTAATAAAGATTATAAGCATCACGCCCCTCAGCCAGAGTGACTGATATAACTGCTTACAGCGGGATATAATAGCCATATTTATTTTACGCGAGCGACGACTGGGGATATGAGAAAACCCTCTAACTGGCCGAGATGGGACTTGAACCCATACGCCCTTGCGGGCAGGGGATTTTAAGTCCCCAGCGTCTGCCTATTCCGCCACTCGGCCGCCCCTGGGCTTTTGGCCGTAAGGGGTTATGTTTATTTATCGGATTGCCGGAGGGGGGTCGCCCCGGTTGGGCCATCCTGACGGCGGTATCATAAAGCCAAGCCGGGCAGAGGTCAATGTCTTCCGGTGAGAGGAATAGGGGTATTTTTATCGGTCTTTCCGATTTGGAACAGGGAACGCCGGAATACAGACCCAGTCATCGTATCTACGGAAGCCAGAATGAGTAAAAATCCACTCGGAATGCGGTAAAGTCGTCTTGTAAACGTCCCGATATATATTTTAACCTGCATGTTCTTAAGATTAACATCGTCGGGAGCAGCATGGGGATTGCTGCGGGATATGCAGGAGAACCATAATAGGTCGGGAGATGATATGACGTTCATCTTGTTAGTTTAAACTATCGGATGCTTCGTGCAATGGGGGCGGCTTGCCAGGATCGTGATTCCAGAACTGATTATTATCCGCTGTTGCGTCTGCCGTGCGGGCATATGGCGATCAGTTCGGGTTATGTCGGGAAGTCGCCGATCGGGAACGCAGAGCCATCGAATTCTTTAATAACGATGGCCTGAAAACCAGTTCGGTGGCTTGAGAATCATCTGATCATGGCGACCGCCCCATATCCTGCCTATGTTATTTCGTCGGAGTTAAGTGTTCCGAGCGATGTTTTCCGGATTAAAGGTGTTATGGAGAAAATGCGTCAAGAAACCATGCAGCGATTATCGGATGTTGAGCGGAAAAGTTATTACTTACGTCAGGATATTAATAATTCTTCCCGCAGTCAGGGAAATATTATCCTGGGTGCACTTTTCTGGTTAATCGTGATTCTGGCAAGCATGATCTATGGCTGGTGCTATCGGGAGCATTGGCTGACAACGACCGTGAAGATGCCGCAGCCATTGCTGGTGTATGTGTTGTGTTGGGGCGGTCTGGCCTTTAATACAATGCTTTTTCGCTGGCTGTGCCGTTTCTGGTGGTTGACGCTGGGGGGAATGGCGTTATTGCTATTGGCGACGGGTTGTTCGTTTCTGCAACCTTCAACGCCGGAACAATTGGCGGCATTCTGTCAGGCGGGAAAGGTTACATCACAGAATAATGCGGTTGACGTCATGTCGGAACAGGCCGCAGGGCCGTACCGGCTTGTGGCGGGAGATTTGCTGGAGGTGCACCTGCCGGGTTTGATGACGGAATCCGGCACAACGGCCGTGAGCCAGGAAACGCCGAAGACGGTAATGCACTTATGTCGCATTGACGAATCCGGCCTTATAAAACTGCCGTTGGCGGGAGAAGTGGCGGCGGCGGGAAAAACCCTCAAAGAGACGGAATTACGGATTGAACAGGCCGTTTACCCCCGGTATTTTCGCCATCGGCCAACCATTGTGGTGACGGTGCGGTCGTATTACACCCAGAACGTGACAGTGATGGGGGGCGTAATGCGAAGCGGCGTATATGAATTGCATCACGATGAGATGACGCTGGTGGGGGCCGTTTCCCGGGCGGGGGGATTCACGCCTGAAGGAGCCTCCTCTATCCGTGTGCGACGTGCGGGTGAAAATAACGCGGAAGAAATTATTAATGTGTCGTTCAATGACGGTGAAACAAGTATACCGGCAATAACATTACAAGGCGGCGACATTGTCGAAGTGGAGCCGGCCCAATTGCGTCGGGTGACGGTGGTGGGGCTGGTGCAGCGGCCGGGAGTATTTTCCTGGCGTGTCGATCAGGCATATAACGTGATGCAGGCTTTGGCGGATGCGGGCGGGGTGGACATGATCGCGGCTCCGGAATATGTGAGTATTTATCGCACCAATCCTGATGGCGAGCACATCGAGGCCGTGGTGCGCATGAATGAAGACGGTCCGGCGTCACTGGCGGCGATAGCATTGCAAACGGGCGATGTCGTTTGCGTGGAGCAAACGCTCACGACGCAGGTTCGCCAGTTTTTGAACAGCGTTTTCCATGTTGTCGCCGGCGTGGATATGCGGACGCAATATCGGTAATCGTTACGATTCTGAGGTGAGTTATGTCACAGCCCGGCGCATTTCCTTCCGGTCCGTTTCCGTCCGGCGGACTTGATCTGCGCGGCGTGCTGGAAATTGCCGAGAGTCTGTTGCGGACGGCTTGGCGGCATCGATTGCTGGTTTTAACGCTGGCGGTGCTGGGGCCGGTGCTGGCGGGGGCGTATTTATATCAGGCCAAACCGCAGTACGCCGGGAATGCCCGTCTTTATGTCGAAGCCAAGGGGCCCAAGATTATCACCGAACAGGAAGGCGTTCTTACGCAAGCCAAGAATTACGTCCACACCCAGGCGGAATTGATAAAATCATCCCCGATTCTTCAACCCGTTGTCGATGATCCGAACATGGCGCAGTTGAAGTTTTTTGCCGGAGCGACGGACAAGATCAAACGGCTCAAAAACGCCATAAGCGTTTCGGTGGGGCGGAATGATGAAATTATCAGTCTTTCTCTTCGCGCCGCCGATCCCGCCGAAGCGGCGCTGCTGGTGAATCGCATCGTCAAAGCATATATTGCCTATCACACCACATGCAAGAAAAACACGGCCGCGGATGTTTTACGTTTACTGCAACAGGAAAAGGCGCAGTGCGAAAAAGACTTGCAAAAAAAACTCAAGGAGATCGTGGATTTCAATCAAAATTACGACATTTGCAATCTTAGTGAAAGCAATTCATCGATTGAGTGGCAGCAGTTGTCGACCTTTTCCACGGCGATGACCGAAACGCAGCTAAACGTTCTGAAAGCACAATCCGAATATAATCGTCTGGAGGATTTGCTGCTGGATCCTAATCAGGCGGCGACTTATCTGGAATCGCTCCGCGGTTCAGGGCGATACATGTCTTCCGGCAGCATGGAACTGCGGTTGACAAATGAATTGGAAGAGTTATATCAACGTCGCCGCGGCCTTTTGACGGAATGCACGCCGGAACATCCCGCCTTGCGCGAGCTTGATATCGTTATCGCTGAATCTGAAAATCGTCTGGCGCAGGTCAAACGGGAAATAATAGCAGGGGCGGTCAACGCAGCGCTGCGTAATCTGCAACAAGCCCAAGGTGTTTTAGTTTCATTGGAGGAGGAAATTGATCGGCAGCGTCAGGAGGTTCGCCAGAGGCAGGAGCATACGGCGCACTGGACGATGTTGCAATCAGAGGTCAAGCGGCTGGAGCGGGCCTGCGACATTCTGGACAGCCGCATCAAGGAAATGGACCTGACCGAGGAGGCGGGTATTTATAACATTACCGTTGTCGAGCCGGCCGTGGCCAACAACAGCCCTGTTTCGCCCAACAAGCTGATTGTGATGGCGGGCGGAACCATGCTGGGATTGATGGCGGCGATAGGATTGATTTTCCTGTTTGATTTCACCGACGGCCGGCTTCGTCGGGCGGATGACGTGGTGGGTTTGCTCAGGGCGCCGTTCCTGGGGGCGTTGCCGAAGCTGCCGGATGGATCTCCTTTGGCGCGCGTGGGTCAGTGGACTCGACTTGAGGAGCAATCATTATTCACGCAGACAATAAAGGAAATTCGCGCAGCCCTGATGTACGGTCGGCGGCGTTTTCCGTTTCGCACATTATTGGTCACATCGCCCGATAACGGCGATGGCAAGAGTATTTTTGCATCCAACCTCGCGTTAGCACTAACACAGGGAAACAAACGGGTGTTGCTGATTGATGCACAAGGCAAGGGACCGGTTTGCCATGATATTTTCCTGCAGGTTAATCAGCGAGGGCTTTGTTTTGCCCTGGAAAACGGCGTTGATGCTTCCGGTCTGGTGCAGCCGACGGCGTGTCCGCGGCTGGATGTGCTTACTCACGGCCCTCAAACGGGGCTTTGGGCGGAGTTGCTGGAGTCGCCTGCATTTCGACAGTTATTGTTAAAGATGCGTCGCCATTATGATTACGTTATTATCGACGGTCCGTCGGTGTTGTCCGGCCCTGACGCCACCGTTTTGGCGGCAGCGGCGGAGGCGGTTCTGGTGGTTTTGCATGCCCAGAAAACCACACGTCAGGCGTGTCGTCGTTTGGCCCAACGTCTGGGCAATCTGCAAACCCATATGCTCGGCGCCGTGGTTAACGCACTGGATGGCCGGCGGCATTATTTTGACTATACCAGCCCCCGTGTTCCCGTCGTCAAGGCGGATCAAACAACGGTTCCGGCACAGCAACCTATTACGCCGTCTCCCCAAAAACAAGTTATGCCGACGTCGGCTGGTGAAGAACTAACCTCTTCGGTTTGTACGTCCGGCGCGGGGACGATAAACGGTTCAACTCAAGAGCAACAAATAAGTATTTCTTATGATGGGGGGGCA
>JAFGBA010000365.1 GCA_016933395.1 Sedimentisphaerales bacterium
CACAACCTGTTCGGCCGCACCGGCTTCGATGGCCTCCTTGGGCATTCCAAACACCACGCAACTGGCTTCATCCTGAGCGACGGTGTGTGCTCCCTGGTTCCGCATTTCCAACATGGCCTTGGCGCCGTCGTTGCCCATGCCGGTCAGCATGGCGCCAACGGCGTTGGCTCCGGCGTATTGGGCGACACTTTGAAAAAGCACCTCCACACTGGGTTTTTGGTGGCAAACGCTGGGCCCGTCTATAATGGCGACGTAATACCGCGCTCCACTACGCCGCAAGACCATGTGTTGTCCGCCGGGAGCGATCAGCACCCTGCCGGGAATTACGGCGTCGCCATCGGCGGCTTCGCGCACTTCCATGGCGCACAAGGTATTGAGCCGCTTGGCGAAACTGGCGGTGAATTTCATCGGCATGTGCTGCACAATAACCGTACCAGGAACATTGGGCGGGAAAGCGGTTAAAACCTGCGTCAACGCCTCCACCCCTCCTGTGGAGGCGCCTATTGCAAATACTTTATTTGTAGTTTGAGTCATGCTCAGCCTTTTAACGGGCTGAGCCGCTTCTGTTGAGGAGCGAGCTTTAAGGTGATATCGCGCCTGGTAAGCGGCCTTGATTTTACGGGCCAGTTCCTCGGCCATATCGCCTACGGTAAAAGAACCACCGGGTTTACACATCACTTCCACCGCACCAATCTGGAGCGCCTCCATTGCCACTTCGCCGCCTTCCGGCGTCAGTGAACTTACGATAATCACCGGTAAGGGATAATGCTGCATCAGCTTGCGTAGAAAAGTGATGCCGTCCATCCGCGGCATTTCCACGTCCAGCGTCAGAACATCCGGCTTAAGCGATAAAATTTTATCGCGGGCGACATAAGGATCGCAGGCCGCTCCCACAACGTTGATTTGCGGATCGCGCGCCAACTGACCCGTAAGGATTTTACGCACCACGGCGGAGTCGTCCACGATCAGAACATTAATCTGCAAAGTACTTTTTGTTAAAGTAGTCGTCATGCATCACCTGATCGGAAAAAAATGAACATGGTTATCGATCACGCCGAACAAGGCATAAGTATCGTCGTCAAGACATCGCGAATCATTTCCGGCGTAAAGGGCTTGTGCACGTATTTCCGCGCCCCCTTGGCGATCAGTTCCTCCAGTCGC
The DNA here is from genome assembly GCA_016933395.1 of Sedimentisphaerales bacterium. GTDB lineage: Bacteria > Planctomycetota > Phycisphaerae > Sedimentisphaerales > SM23-30 > JAFGBA01. Next base: position 1,162 of record JAFGBA010000365.1, read on the forward strand.
ACCTCGCTGGATTCGGTGGTGACGACCACAACCGGAATCTGCTGCAATTGCGGATCCTGTTGAATGGCCGACGCCATTTCCATCCCGTTCATTTCCGGCATGTTCAGGTCCGTGAACACCACATCCACCGGCTGCTTCTTTAATTGCGCCAGTCCTTCCTTCCCGTTGCAGGCCTCGTATATCCCTTCAACGGGAAGGTCGATCATTTGAATGGTGCGTTTTAGTACGGCGCGGGTAATAGCGGAATCATCCACGATCAGAATTTTGTAACTCATAATTCACCACCCTTTATGCGAAGGGTCCTTTCATTATACATTCTATTTGTCCTCCGGCTTCTGATGAATGGCCGGTTGTATGTAACGATACGGATGTTCTATTCCCGTTAGCGATTCGGAATGCCCGATAAACAGGTAACCGCCCGGTTTTAATACATCGTACATGCGATTCACCAGCCGCTCCTGGGTCGGTTTATCGAAATATATCATCACGTTGCGGCAAAAAATAACATCGAACGGATCGCGAAATGACCAGGCGTCCATCAAATTGAGATACTGAAACTGGACACGTTGTTTCACCGCCGGCGCCACCTGATATACCTTCTGACCTTCAATGATATTGGGGACGAGGAATCTCTGTTTTTGCGCCGGCGTCAAGGGTTCAACACGCTCCTGATCAAAGCTGCCCGCCTGGGCGCGTTCCAGCATTCGGCGGGAAACATCCGTGGCGAGAATCTTGAAATTCCAGCATCCTCTGCCTTCCAATTCCTCCAACAGGGTAATGGCTATGGTGTACGGTTCTTCCCCCGATGAAGACGCCGCCGACCAGATGCGCAGCACGCCGCCCTGAGGATATTGCTTCCTTAGCGGCGCCAAAATATTCTGCCGAAGAAAACCAAAATGCGCCATTTCGCGAAAAAAGCTGGTGAAATTTGTACTGATAACGTCCACCATATCGCCAAATTCCTGCTGGGCCGCCTGCGTTCCTGATAGTACAAAATCAACATAAGCGCTGAATGTGGGTATGTTCGTGATTTTCAGTCGTTTGGCCAGGCGCGCTCGCACCAGTGTTTTTTTGATTTCCGTAAGGTGAATGCCGCAATGCCGATAAATCGCCTGACTAATCCGGCGAAAATCCTCGTTTTTAAGTTCCTGCTCAAACGTATTTACAAACATAATTCGGTCCTTGGGCGGTTATGAAGACGACTCCGGAAACCATCAGGAATGATTTACACGGAGTTAGCCGTCATGCCCAGCCTACCCAGGCGCAGGCCGGGAATATCCAGAATTAACCGCACCCGGCCGTCGCCCATAATCGCTCCGCCCGAAACCCCGGGAATGGAGCCAAAATAGCCGCCCAGACTCTTAATCACCACTTGTTGCTGGCCCAAGAGATTATCGACCAACAAACAGTAACGCTCATCACCATCACCCACCACCATGACCAGCCCTTCTTCGGGTTTCGAGCACGCATCAGCGATACCGAAGAGACGATGAAGACGAACCAGCGGTAATAACTGACCGCGGATCATCATCATTTCACCCTGGCCTTGAACCGTTGAAAGTTGTTCCGGCTGAGGTCGAAGACTTTGTTCAATGGAAATAATCGGCACAATAAATTGTTCCTGGCCCACACTCATGATCTGACCGTCAATAACCGCCAGCGTCAATGGCAGACGAATAATAAACGTGGCTCCTTTTCCCGGCCGGCTTTCAATATCAATTCTGCCGCGCAGCATTTCAATATTTTTCCGCACGACGTCCATACCGACGCCGCGACCGGAAATATCCGTAACTTTTTTGGCCGTAGACAAGCCGGGATGGAATATAAGGCGATAAGCATCCTGGTCAAGGATGTCCTGACCCGGTTGTATAATACCCATATCCTGGGCTTTCTTAATGAGACGATCGCGATCCAATCCTCTGCCGTCATCACGAATGGTGATGACAACATTGCCGCCCTGGTGGAACGCTCGCAGTTCAACCTTGGCCATTTCAGGTTTTCCGGTTTTTGCCCGTTCTTCCGGCGTTTCAATGCCGTGATCCACCGAATTACGCACCATATGCACCAATGGATCACTCACCGCTTCAGCCACATTGCGATCCACTTCCGTATCCCCGCCAATCGTCACGAATTCGATGTTCTTGCCCGCTTTGCGCGATAAATCCCGCACCAGCCGCGCCATTTTCTGAAACACACCCTGCACCTGGACCATGCGCATGGACATCGACAATTCCTGCAGGTTGCGTGTGATTTTATCGAGATGGCGAACGTTGCGCTCCAAGCGCGGCTGCTCATTCATTACACCGGCCAAATCCTGATGGACCATAGACTGGGCAATCACCAACTCACCGACCATATTAATCAAGGCGTCAAGCCGAGTAGTCGTTACTTTCACTGTCGCATCGCTGATAACCTGCCGCGCAATCCCTTTGCTTTCGGCGTCATGTTCAACGGAAACCGAGGACGACGTCAGAACTTCCTGTGAAACGCCAGATTCCGAAGAAACAACAGGCGTTGCCGGCGTTGATGTTGCCGATGTTGTCCCGCTTTCCGACTGCACTTTCAAACGAGAAATCAGTTGATCGATCCCCCCCGGAGGCGTCCAGGCGCGTTCGACCGTTTTTAACGCCGTCGCCAGCGTATTGATCATGGTTTTCATCATGTCCAGGGCGCCGAACACCACGTCCATACAATCGCCTTCCAGCGTCAATTTCTCTTTACGACCCAGGTCCAGCAGGTTTTCCGCGGCATGCGCCAGATTGCCGATGGGTTTAAGATTGAGAAAACCCGCTACGCCTTTTATCGTATGAAAAGCGCGGAAAATGGCGTTTATCGTTTCAATATCATGAGGATTTTCTTCAATCTTTAACAAACCGGCTTCAGCGGTTTCCAAATGCTCACGGGATTCCTGAACAAATTCACCGGCAAGGATGGCGTCGCTTTCGGCAATGGTCAACGAAGCGGGGCCTGCATTTGAAATTGCTTCAGGTTGGGAAACATTTTCCGCCGGATTATCCTTGACGGTATTTTCCTGGTTGACAACAGATTTTTGCGCCACGGTTGTCGTACTAACGCCGTTAAACTGATCGAGCATCCGTTGCAATTGATCCTTGGCAGAAAACAATGCCTCGATGGGCGGTTTGGCGCCCGCTTCCACCAGCCTGGATTCAGTCTCATGGCACAACGTACTCATGGCATCCAGGCCAAGTAAACTGCTTTCACCTTTGAGATTATGCAAAATTCCCTTGATGGCATTGCGATTGTCATCAGAAGAATTCTCCTCGGCGGCGAGAACGGCCGCTTCCAATTGCGAGAGCACATCCGGAAGGTTGGCCAGAAATTCCCGGAAAATCGCTTCATCCACGTTCGCCGGCAACGTGATCGCGGGGCCATCGGTCGAACCAGAGGTTACAGCGCCAGGTTCTTCGACCAAAGACGTTCCCTCCGATACTGATGCAGCGTCTTTAGCCGCGTGATTTTCAGAAAGACCCAACAAACTGGGAAATTTATACGCCGTTGTCGTTTGTCCTTCCACACATTGCTGGATCATTTTCTGTAACGTCTGGACCGTTTCCCGCACCGCGGTTATGCCGGCCTGCGCATTGTCAATTTCATCCAGAATGATTTTCTCAATTAAGTCCGCCGCCGCCCGACTGGCCGCCTGTGTTTGTTCAAAACCCGTCTGGCCCGCCGACACTTGAGCCTGTGCCAAATCCGTCAGGGTTTGCAGATGGGTATGTAATTGCGCTAATCCCTGAAGATCCGCGGCATCCACCGTCATTACCTTCAGAGCCGATGCCTCTATGGTGTCTAGTATCTTTTCCATTTTCATCTCATGCTGGCAATCTATCTTTGTACAGACAAAGTCTCATCTACTATCATTTCGAGCATTTGGTAACGAAGCTTAATAGTGAAATTACGCCCTCCTGCGGATTCAATATAAACCCCGAAAACAACCTAAAAAGCGCCATTTTTATCGGACACTAACCCGGCAAAGAAAATTAACCGGTTTGAATATATGATATTCGGACCCAAAAAACACCCCACACCCCAACCCTTCGGAATATTATTTACACGAACGAATAACGCCCACCACCACTCCCTGAACCGCTAAACGATTCACCAGGATGGGCTTAAAGCTCGGATTAGCTCCCATAAGCTGATATTTTTTACCCCGACGATGCAATTTTTTCAGCGTCGCCTCACCATTTTCCAACAGCGCTACAACAATCTGGCCATCACGGATTTCATTCCTTTTTTGCACCAATACATAATCACCATCCTGAATGTGCTCTTCGATCATGCTGTCGCCCCGCACCTGGAGAGCATATGTTTTTTGCTCCTCCCCGGCGGCAAATAGATCGCGAAGATTCAGCGTTTCCGTGGTTTCCAGGGCCTCCAAAGGTTGCCCGGCCGCGATAACCCCCGCCAAAGCAAAACACGCCGGATCGCCGGATATGGCCATGCCAACTTCACTTCCCGTTATTTTTCGCCATCGCCGCGCGCGGGGAGTAAGAATCAGGGAACGCGCCCGGTTCGCTTCACGTCGCAGCAAACCTTTACCAATTAAAGCTTCAACATGTTCAAAAACCGTGACCTTGCTGATGCCCAGCGCCTCAGCCATTTCCTGCATTGTTGGTGAGCAACCACGTCCCCGACGATAATCACTAATCAAATCCAGAATTTCCACCTGCCGAGGCGTTAGAACCTGCTCAGAAACGGGAACGAATTTACCACGTTTTTTTGGCATAACTTTCGGCTAAAAAAGCAATTCTTGTCGTAACGGCTCCGTCTGCCGTCGGGATTTAACCGGATGGCGGTGACGAATGCGCTGAATATGATTATCGGACCGCACAATAAGACAATTTTGTTCAATATCATCGAAAAGCCATTTTTGAGTCGCCCTGCGTTCCGTCGCCACCGGTCTGATATCACTGAATAAAGAGTTACCCAAACGATTGTGATGATTTTTTTTCTGACCGTCCACTTGAATGGAAGAAGCGACCGTGGCAGGTAAAGCAGCTTTCCGGCTCTCTTGCTCATCAGCCAATTTTAAAATTAAACCTATTTTTCGCAATAGATTATCCAGTTTTCGGGAAATAGTGAAAAACACGCCCGAATTTTCGGCCGCCTCCGCCATAACCCCGGGTGCCGGCCAGAAACGCACATATTCACCTCCCGGCCCGAAACAACATACGGGTGTTTGTTTATAACCGGTTTGCTCCTGAGGTTTTGCGAACATGCGTTACTCCCTGTCTCCGACAACACAACGGCGAAACCAGGGTCGGAGCCTTGCTGTTTGGCTTTTGTTAGGAATCTTATCGACGTTCGCTTACCGGGAACATGATTTTTTTCACAGGAATATTTTCAGCCTGTTTCAACCACTATTAGGCCGGTTACTATCGGACCTGCTATTACGTCCGTTACTATTTTCCTCATCGGGCTTACCAAATATCATCCTGCCCGCTGATGTTTGCAATACGCTGGTGACCAGAATATCCAGGTTCTTGCCAATATAATTCCGACCTTGTTCCACCACAATCATGGTGCCATCGTCCAAATAACCGACTCCTTGGCCCATTTGGTCGCCCGGTTTTACGATTTTAACCGTCATGGCCTCTCCGGGCAGCACTACCGGTTTGATGGCGTTGGCCAGGTCATTGATATTGATGACTTCCACACCACGCAGGCTGGCAACTTTATTAAGATTGTAATCATTGGTCAATATTTTCCCCTGGACCTTGATGGCCGCCGCCACCAGTTGCTGATCCACAGGTTCGGCCTGCTCGGCGGCGTTTAGGGCAATATCCTCGATTTTAATATCTCTTTTCGTATCGCTCTGCATTTTATTGAGCATATCCAATCCGCGCCGACCACGATTGCGCTTTAAACGATCCGCCGAATCCGCCACTTGTTGCAATTCTTTTAATACAAAACGAGGCACAATCATTGGTGAATGAATTATCCCGGTTGCGGCAATATCCGCGATACGGCCGTCAATAATTACCGATGTGTCCAGAATCAAAGGACACATGCCCTTGGTGACCTTGCTGAATTCCACGTAGGGCACGATAAAACGAAAATCGTCCTTTGTTTGCATCACAAATACAATCGCCAGATATGAACAAAACACATTGATGATGAACTTAATCCCGTCCTGCGCCACGCCCAGATCGGAATCCGGCGAGATACTATATGTTTCATAAGCAAAATCGAGAATTTTATTCAAACCTAATCCCACCAACAAGCCCACAATCAAACCGAAAAAAAGGCCCGCCAGCGCTGCCAGATTTTTTCGTTTCACCAGCAAATCAATACATAATCCCAGCACCGCAATCGCTGAACAACCGATAAACGCTATCGTTTTTGACAGAGTGAAGGTGCTCGGATCACGAAAATTAAACGGCCCGCCTTCACTGAAACCCGAAACCAGCAATGAAAACACCAACAGCACAAATACTGCGCGAACAATCCAAATAACCATATCATTCTCCTGTATAATACCTGTATATAAACTGCTTCAATAATCGCTTTTGAATGCCACAAAAGCAAATAATCAGATATATCATATGAAAAGAACGGTTCTAAAGGTAACCCTAACGGTTTTCCCTTTCAAGTTATTTTGCGACACTTGCGATTTTTCTTGATGTGGAATGAAATTCTTATATTGCCCTTCTAAAATCCCAGTAGGGGGGATCTTTTACCCCTGTATGGCGCGAGTTGAAGTGTTCCCCTTTTGAATCATACGATCAACGGGCGGAACCGGCATGTTTTTCCGCCCTGAGCACCGTATAACGCAGACCATCCTTGCCGTTTTGCTTGACTTCGCACATCTGCTTTTCAGCCATATCCAAAACCGCTCGGCTGTTCTCCGGACGGCTGCCGGCTTCACAGAACAATAATCCGATACTGCATGAAAAACGAGGTCCGGCGGCTTCCGGACCCACCATCTGCGGCAACGTTATCTCGCGCAGACGACGCGACAAATGCGTCGCCAAATGAACCGCTTGTTTCAATTGCAGACTCATTAAACCCACCACAAATTCATCGCCGCCATAACGACACACGCAACCGGTGTCGGCGAATGAGTCGCAAAGCATTTGCGCTAATTGTTGCAGAAGCGAATCACCGGAATCATGACCATAGGCGTTATTGATCTCTTTGAAACTATCCACGTCGATAAACATCACCGCCAACGTTCCCTGTCCGGAGGACGCCTTTTGACAGGCGCGATCCAGGAAACGATACAACGGCTCCCGTTGCGCCAAGCCTGTCATATCGTCCGTTTGCGCCCGTCGTCGCAACGTCTCCACCTGATCCTTTAAATCCTGATTATCCGCCTGCAACCGTTCCACTTCCCTTTTCAAATCGAATATATCCCGCGGCAACGTCTCGGCGATGTGACTAAGACATTTTTTCGACTGCGTCAGCAAATTGGTTATGTTTAATTGATCCGGCAGTATATCCGCGAAAAGATGCGCGACGTGTGAATATTCCTGTTTGGCCGCATTAAGCAGTTTGTCCAGATCCCGATCATCAATAGCGAACGCCGTGCGGCAATAATCACCCAACATCATATCTTCCACGCTGAGTCGTTGCGGATTATCCAGCGGAACGGTTCCCACCGCATAAGAAATCTGGCACAACTGAATCATCTCATCCATGCTCGGCTGTGACTGACAACGACGATGGTGATGGGTAATGGGTTCGGCAAGAATCTCCGGCAAATCCCATTGGCGGCAAATCGCTTCCGCGGCGATGATATGGTCGTACGGGAAAAGCTCTTTTTCAATTTTATACAGCGATGCCGGTGAATTGTAGGTTTCCGACCAGATTTTACCGTAGGATTCACCTAACGCCTCCGCGAGGAAAGGTATGCCGCAATCCTGCAGCAAACCCACCAAAAAGGCTTCTTCACAACGGGCGGGGCAATATCGATGCGCCAACTGGCGCGCGAGCACTCCGCGAAAAACACTCTGTCGCCAAAACTCTCCCAGCTTGAAATTTTCTTCGGAAAATTCGTTCAGCGTTTTTACCAGGTGAAATCCCAGGGCAATGGTTTTTACGTGCTTAAGCCCCAGCGCTCCCACGGCTCGCTCCAGGGTGGTAACCTTGTGCCGTAAACCGTAATACGCGGAATTCGCCACTTGCAGCAAGCGCGACGCCAGGGCCGGATCCACTTCAAGAATCTGCGCCATGGCCGCGAAGGTCAGATTCTCATCATAACACACTTCCACCAGTTTCTGCGCCACCATCGGCAACGTAGGCAAACGACCATTGCTGTCTTTCAACAGAGCATCTACACCGTCGCCGTTTGTCGCGTTTTGAGTCGGCATTATCTTGGCATTCATCAATATTCTCCCCGACACATTAAGCCTATTCTTTCTATCGGTTTAGGCATAACCAAAATACGTTTTGGCTGCCTTATCAACGTCAATAATACTATCGGTTCGGACAATAGCTAATGTGAGCCATAGATAAAGAAAATACGTAAAAATTATTCCTTACAAAGAACAAACGCCCGGAAAAGACATAAATATCAACATTATGTGAATATGGATAACTGGCGCAGCGTTTATTATCGGACTTTGTTAGCGTTACCCAGGGTGAATGCTACTTTATCACATGTCCTCTAAAAATAAAAAAAGATCCGTATATATGTTTAGGTGTGATAATCCGCGTTGATGCTGACGTATTCGCCCGACAGGTCGCAGGTATAACGGAAATCATCGCAGCGACCTACGTTCAGTTCAACTTCCACCGTCCAGGCCGGCTGTTTCATACGTTGCGATAAACGCCGCGGATCAAAATTCACCGGCCGACCGCCGGTGAAAACCTTCACACCGGCGATGCGACAGGTAAGCTTTTCCGGTTTTAAACGGGCGCCGCAATATCCCACCGCAGAAACAATCCGTCCCCAGTTGGGATCTGAGCCATGAAACGCACAGCGAATTAGCGGACTGTCAACAATCGCACAAACCGCCCGGCGTGCATCCTCCGGCGTGGCCGCACCCTTGACCTGCACCGTTACCAGACATGTCGCCCCTTCGCCATCAGCGGCGATCTGACGGGCTAAACTGTCGCACATATCCGTCAGTGCGGCCCGAAAACTTTTCATCGCTTTACCACCGCGCTGCAATGGTGCATTACCCGCCCGCCCCGACGCCAAAATCAAGGCCGTATCGCTGGTGGACATGTGCGAATCCACGCTGACTTTATTAAAGGTCTGTCCCACCACCTCACGAAAAACGCGCCGCAACACAGCGGCGCTGATATTCGCATCCGTCAGGATGAACGCCAGCATGGTGGCCATATTGGGCGCAATCATGCCTGATCCCTTGGCGCAACCGAACAATGAAACCGACCCGCCGGGCAGTTTCACTTTCGCATTTGCGGTTTTCGGACGCAAATCGGTAGTCAAAATAGCCTTGCTAAACCGCATCGCCCCCGCCGCAGATGCCCTCAATTTTCCCGCCACATCGGCAATCCCGGCGCTAAGCTTTCGCATGGGAAGTTGATGGCCGATAATACCCGTGGAGCACAGCAACACATCATCCGGGCGGATATCAAAGCGCCGGGCAATATCGCGGCAAACAACCAAAGCATTTCGCTCTCCTTTACGGCCGGTGCAGGTGTTGGCGTTGCCCGAATTGATGAGAACGGCCTGCGCCCGCCCGTTTTTTACATGTTCTCGATCAATCACCACCGCCGGACCGACGATTTTATTCGTTGTGAACATCCCCGCCGCCGTGCAGGGATGATCCGCCACGACCAGCGCAACATCAGGTTTGCCGGATTGTTTAATACCCGCGGAGACGCCGCCAAAACGAAATCCCATCGGGAGATACAGTTGTGTTTTTTTCATTACAAAAGCCCCATTGTCTCCGGCAGTTTGCATATAATATTCATATTCTGTATGGCCTGGCCGGAAGCGCCTTTAACAAGATTATCTATGGCGGAAAAAATCACCACTTTGCCGCCCACCACCGTGGGGTGGATATCCACGAAGTTCGTGCGAGTAACGTTTTTTAACTTGGGGGGTTGGCTCATCACGCGAATAAACGGTTCATTCTTATAACATGACTGGTAAAGCTCAAGTAATTGTTTGGGCGTCACATCCTTGGCTGGTCGGCAATAAATTGATTCGGCGATGCCTCGATCAAACGCGGCCACGTGCGGCACGAACAAAACTTTACATGCCCGTCCGACGGCGTCATTAAGAATCTGATCTATTTCCGGCTGATGGCGATGCGTGCCGGGCGAGTAGGCAAAATAATTCTCGTTCATTTCCGGAAAATGAAACGCCAGCGACGCCTTGCGCCCCGCGCCCGAAGCGCCTGAAACGGCGTTAACAACAATATCTTCCGGAACGATCATCTCTTCGCGCATCGCCGGCACTAGCGCCAGCGACGCCGCCGTCGGATAACAGCCCGGATTGGCCACAAGCGTCGCTCCTATAATCTTCGAACGAAACAACTCAGGCAATCCAAAAGCGGCTTGAGCGAGATTCCCCGCGTCGGTGTGCTCCACCTTATATACGCTTTCGTAGAGCGCTCTGTCATGCAGACGGTAATCGGCGCTAAAGTCCACCACCTTTAATCCCGCGTCCAGTAATTTAGGCACATATTCCATTGACGCCCGGTGGGGCAGACAACACAACGCCACGTCCGCCTTGGCGGTCAGCTTATGCAGGTCGATAGGTTCCACATCCAAATCCAGCCGTCCCGCCAGAGCGGGAAATATACTCGTTACCGCCCCGCATTCCTCCGGCAGCGCCGTCAGGTATGTCACCTGTGCTTCAGGATGACGCAGCAACAACTCTATCGTCTCCGCCGCCGTATAACCCGTCGCGCCGATAATTGCCACTTTCACCATTCCGTTATCCCTTTCCACCGTCTGAAAGAAAAAAGGCTCCTGTTCGGCGAAGAACAGAAGCCTGAAAAAATGTTTCCGTAAAACGTGATTAACGTTTCGAGAACTGGTACCTTCTGCGAGCGCCGCGTTGTCCGTATTTCTTGCGTTCCTTCATACGGCTGTCACGGGTAAGATAACCTTTATCACGCAGCGTCGTGAATAATTCCGGATTGGCCTGAACCAGAGCACGAGCTACGCCCAGCTTGGTCGCCCCGCTTTGACCTGTTGAACCGCCGCCATAAACATCGATCCATACATCAAACGCAGTCAGTGAATTGGTGGCTTCCAATGGCGCCTTCACGGCGCTTTGGTCTTGCGGCAGGGAGAAATAATTCTCCAATTCTCGCCCGTTGACCGTGATCTTGCCACTGCCCGGACGCAACCGTACGCGGGCGATCGCCGTCTTCCGCCGTCCGGTGCCGCGGCAAAATTCCTTAGGCCCCAGTTCCAACGCAGTGGGTTTTCGCTTCGATTCCGAGGCGGGCGCCGCCACAGGCGTCGGCCGCAATGTATTCTGAAGCGCGTTGGCGGGAATCAACGGAGAAGGTTGTTGATACTGTTCTTCGGCCACGACAAAAACTCCTCTTTATCAGTTAATTTCCAAGGGCCGGGGCATCTGGGCCGCATGGGGATGTTCCCCGCCGCGATACACCTTCAGCTTGGATAACATGTGACGTCCCATTTTGCTCTTGGGCAACATCCGCCGGACCGCCTCGGTCAGCACTTTTTCGGGCTTTTCGGCGAACATTTTCTCAAAAGGAATCACTTTTCGACCACCCATATAATAGGTATAGTAGTCGTATTCCTTAACCTGAGCTTTCTTTCCGGTCAATTTGATCTTCTCGGCGTTGGTGACGACGACGAAATCGCCCGTATCGACATGGGCCGTATATTGGGGTTTATGTTTACCCATCAACACCATCGCGATACGAACCGCCAACCGACCAAGAATTTGGCTATCCGCATCCACCAGGAACCACTCGCCCCGGTAGTTCTGGTTGTTCATCAGGGTTGTTTTTTGCTGCGTCGCCTTTTTCAGCATGGTTTTAACTCACAAATTCAAGCGTTTTCGTTTCCGTCCCGGAGGTGATAAACGAACACCAGCCGGTTTATAGAGCTAAGCATCATATATCAAATTTATGGAATGTCAAACCGGAAATAACAGCTTTTTGTGAAATGTGAAGGTGATTTCACTTTATCCCGGATAATCAGGCTGCCTGCCTGATGTGAAACAACTTGGCATTATGCTTCGAATAAAACACAAGTCTTTTATGTACAAATAGTTATGACCCAAGCCACCGCAACATCATCAGCGCCAGGGTAAAATACGTTAAAATCCCCAGGGCGTCATTGGCGGTTGTCACCAGCGGGCCGGAACTTATGGCCGGGTCAATACCCGCCCGGCGGAAAATAAACGGTAAAAAAAGCCCAACCGTCGTCGAAAGCATAATGCCGAAAAACATTGCCAGGCCCACCGCCAAGCCCAACAGTTGCCCCGGCAAGCCCTCCACCGGCTTTATAAATCCTGATGCCCCAGACAATAACGCCGCCAACAATCCACAACCCGCCGCCACGATCAAGGCCACCCGACTTTCGCGGTAAAAAACCTGCAAAATTTGCAGGGCCGCCAGGTCGCCGGTGGCCAAACCACGAACAACAATGGTGGAGGTTTGCAGGCCGGTGTTGCCGCCCATAGCCGCTATGGCCGGGACGAAAATTACCAATCTTGCCCAAATATCCGGATCAAAATAATTCTGATACACCGAATAAAGCACCAGTGCCGAAAACATCGAGCAACCCATACATACCGCCAGCCAGGGCATTCGAATGGTGGCCGCCCGAAACAAGTGTGGGGTCTCCAATTCCTCCGGGCTTGTTCCGGCCATAACCAACGCATCTTCCCCGGCTTCCTCTTCCATCACATCGATGATGTCATCGCTGGTTATTCTTCCCACCAGTACGCCTTTTTCGTCAACCACCGGCGCTACCACCAGGTCGTTTTTACGGAAGAGATTGGCGATTTCCTCCTGATCGGCGTGAACATTAACCGTGGGAATATCCTGTTCCATTACCTCGGAGACGGGCGCATCGGGTTGAGAATGCAACATTTTTCGCAGACCCACCGTGCCAACGTAATGTCCCTGTTCATTCACGGCGAAAACATAGAAAAAATCCTCCTCCGGATCGGCTTTCCTTACCGCCGTCAACGCATCATTAACCGTACCGGAAACCTTCACCCTGATTAACTCGGGATTCATAATCCCGCCGGCGCTGTCCTCTTCGTAGGTCAGCAGTTTTTCAATTTGCTCCGACTCCGGGCGGGGAATATCCTGCAACAGCAGCGCTGATTGCGTCTCGGTCATGTCGGCGATGACGTCCGCCGCCTCGTCCGGCGGCAACGTCGCCACGATATCCGTAAGATTTTTGGCCGGCAGATCCTCAACCAGTTCGCTGCGCGTGGCTTCGTCAATTTTTTCCAGCACTTCCCCCGCGTCGCGCGGCGTAAGTAAATCAAACAGAATCACCCGCGTGATGTCGTCCACCACCTCCACGACTTCCGCCACATCGCTGGATCGCGCCTCGCTCAAAACGTCGCGCAGAGCGGGAAAATCCTGACGTTCGATCAGTTCTTCGATACGTTCGAGAAGCTCTCGTGAGGTATGTTCCGCCATAGCGGGCTCCTGCGTCGAAGCGCTGAATTTATGATAAAACGACGTTTATTCGAAAATGTCCGTTTGTCGCTCAAAACCTGCCTGACGTCCGCTTCCCACTCAAATAACGACAAACAGTATTTCGGAGAAAATTATTCCCGGTAAAGAAGTTCGCCTTCACCAAACACGGCCTGCGGATAACAAGTCAAATCGAAGGGATCGCCGTTCCAACCCACCAGCGACGCCCACTTGCCGCGCTGGAGCGTGCCCAGATGTTTATCCACGCCGAGTATTTCCGCGTTGCAGCGCGTCACCACCTCGATGGCTTCCTGCTTGCTCAAACCACAGCGGATAAACCACCGCGTCTGCAACAATAAACCGCGCGACAGCGTCACCGGATGATCGCTCATCAACCCGAAATGAACACCGCTCTCGATTAGAAGACGAACATTCCGCCAGTTTTCGTGCTTAAGCTCCACCTTGTACGCGAAGGCGTCCGCGGGTCCGAACGTGACGGGAATCTTCCGTCTCGCCAACTCGCGATAAATATCCGGCCGATGCACATCGCAGGCATGCTCCACCGTTATGCGCAATTTCTTATAGCGTTCCGTAAAACGCAGCAGGGCCGCAATATCGTCAATTTTATGCACGTGCACCCGCAACACCTGCCTGCCCGTTAATAAATCGCGAAAAATATCTTCTTCCGTGGTAAAGGTGATGTCCCGCTTTTTGGCGCCGCGGGCCTTTTGATATTGCCGCAATTTCTGCTCCACCGCATCGAGTTTTGCCCGCAAGATGCCCAGCGCTCCCATCCGCGTGCTGGGCCGGCGCCCCTTCCATTCCCGCACCGACATGGGATTAAAACCAAATGCCGCCTTCACCCCGGCCCGAGCGACAAAGGCGTCACTGGTATTTTTACCCCAATTGCGAATCACCGCCGATAATCCGCCGATAATATTGCCGCTGCCCGGCACCACGCACGAATACAACACGCCCATTTCCACCGCGTCGGTGAAGGCGTGATCGTCCATTTGCACCGAATCCAGAGCGTCATTGATAGGAACAACGGCTTCGCTGATATCGTTGGCCTCATCTTCAGCGCCCGGCTCGCCCCAGCGGCACATGCCGATATGGCTGTGCGGGTCTATCAGCGCCGGCGTAATCACGGCGAATTTTCCCAGCACTTCGCCTTGGGGCCGCCGAGAGACGCCGCTGAGCATGCGCCCGTTGAAGGCAACGTAACCATTCTCTATCACCGTCCGGCCGGTATAAATCTTTTTTGCGAAAACACAGGGCACGTCAAATACTCCTTCCCCCGAACGCTTCATATATACAGCAAATATTATATCGGCCCTTCACCCGTATCATCCATAGGTGAGGGTTCCGGCATGGGCATCGGAGCGGACTGTTGCTCCAACGGTTCTTCAGGCGAGTACTTCATGCGTCGGTCAATATTGGGCGGACTGAAATGCGCCAGCAGCAAACGCGGTTCAGCCATGCTCATCGATATCGCCGTCATGGGTTTCCGACGTAGATATTCCTCCTGCGTCGGCGGCGTGGTCTGCAAATCCTTAAAAACATGGCAGGCGAATCTGGTTTCTTCCACCAGAAGGGGCGCTGCGCTTTCATCCTGCTTTTCCTGATAAGCGATTTCCACTACTTGTTGCAAAAACATCCGATATTGTCTTATTCGCTCCTGAAAATATTGATTTTGAATCTGACGATATTGCTCTATATGTTGATGAATTTGCTCCAGGGTCTGCTCCCGCAGCGGTCCCGGCTTGTTGGGATCCTCGCTTAAACTTCCATTGGCCTGCTTTAAAGCTTCATCCCAGTTGCCCTTCGCCGCTTGCGCGAAATTCCCCGCATGCTCCTGCGCCGACTCGAAGGCCCGTAACCGTTTGATGTCATCAACGATTCTTTGTCGTAGTTTGCTCTCGGCGGATTCACCTGCTTCCGCCGCCGGTCCCTGTGATCCATCGTCCATCGGTGATGACGCCACTCGCGCGAGGTCCGCACCAATAATTCGCATCATGTAACCTTCCGTCACGCCTTCGCCACTGCTTTTATACAAGTCCGTTGCGTCTTCGTATAATCCCAGCGACGATACGCTGCGCTCCGTCCCTTTTGGCCGGAACGGTTGTGAACGAAAGACAAGTTGGGATAATGTTTGCATCTGATTGCGGCGATACTGCATAACGCCCCGGAACTGTTTGCCTTTATCAATGTCATCCGCCGACATATAGTCCGTTGTTGCCGCAACAATATCAATCTTGCGCCCCAGTTCCTGCTCCGCCTGGGCGGCCAGCGATGTTGCCACACTATTATAATCCGAGGCCTTTTCCCGGCGCTGCTCATCCGTGAGGGTTTCCGCCATGATCCCTGACGCCGTTTGCGACATTTGTTTGGCCGTGTTCAACATCGCGTCGGCCTTTTCCTTCGCCCGTAGTTGCAACATCATTTCCTGAGCATGGTCCGCAACTTCATCAAACGGCGGATCGTAAAATTGCGGCTGATTTTCCGGCGCATTCTGGTCCGGCGGCAGGCGGCGACTGAATTGTTTCTTGTTTTCCTCCCAGTATTTTCGCACCGTCTCTTCCTGCTGCACCGGCGTCTGCGCCTCGAATTGCTCCTTATAATAATTATTAAGCTGCTTCACATTCACGCAAATGTATTCCAGCCTGGCTCGGTCCGGCAGTTTATAACCGAAACCAAAAGGATTGTCTTTTTGCACACGACCCGGAAAATTCGCTTTATACTTCTGGAAATGTTCGGCAATCTCCCCGTCCCCAGGCTCCGCCTCTTCCTTGAAAAAAAGATCCGCGGAAAATGTAACATACGTTCCTAAAACGGTATTACTTTCCACATCATCGCGAATCAATCGGCGCAACTGCCGTTCGCTTATCTCCGGACCGCCCGTCATCGCCTCCGCATAACGCAACACCATCAGATAATTGCCGACCATGCCCTGCAGCGCCGCCTCCGTTATTTCCTTGTGGCGGCACACATCCTCCACGCTCTGCATGTAGCCCCTTGCCTGTAACTCCCGATGAGCTGAAAAAACATTTTCTAGCTGTCCCGGAGTAGCGGCAAATCCGCCTTGACGTGCCTCCTGTTTTAACAACCAATAGTAACGGCCCGCCTCATTCTTGGACATGGTTACAAATCCATCCAGGTCCGCGGCCAAACTGTTATCTTCCACGCCGGAGGTTTTAAAGGCGTCTAAAAACTCATCGCGCTCATCCTCACTTATGCCCCGCTGGGACGACAACAGTCGTTCCAGCATATTCAACGTTTGCGGACTGACGCCCAGTTCCATCAATGCTAAAGGCCTTGACAAACCGGGATTTTGCGCCATTAACTCCAACACTCTCCCAAGACCGAATGTATCCAAAACCTCCAATTCACCATTAGCCTGAAGGTGCTGGATTGTGGTGAATTCCTCAGTTTTCCCATTTAGCTCGTAATGACCGATAACTTTGGATTTCTGTCCGCTTGAGCGTCCACGACTAATAATATTCGGCACCGTGAACATCACCGCGATGAATACCACCAGAAATGTAAGAATCTTTTTATTATGTTTTCGCAGCCAACGCATGGGGTCCATAACCATTTAACTCCCTTAACTTTTAAGCACTTACACGATAAACGTAGCCCAGTAGTATATGCGTCGAACTAAAATGAAGCAATGAAATATCTTGACAGCCACGAGGGAGATTTGTTAAGCCCTGCTTTCCCGCCCGGTTGGCCTGGGTGAGGAATATAATTATTGTGAAGGCATCGATTCGGCCGATACCTTCATGCAGACCGCCCCCGACACAACCCCGGGGCATACAACACAAGTACTTACAAAATAACGGTCTTATATGGCAAAAACAAAATCAGATATATCGCAAAAATCCTTGGTTATTGTCGAATCACCGGCTAAAGCCAAAACCATAAACCGTTATCTGGGAGATAATTATGAAGTTATCGCCAGCATGGGCCATATCCGCGACCTGCCTGGAAAAAACATGGGGGTTGACTTAAGCAATGATTTCGAGCCTACTTATGAAATTATTCCCACCCGCAAAAAAACCATAACCACCTTGAAGGCCGCCCAGAAGAAGGCCGAAATGGTCTATCTTGCCACCGACCTTGACCGGGAAGGCGAAGCCATCGCCTGGCATTTAACCCAGGCGTTGGGCATACCGCCTAAACGCAGCCGTCGCGTGGTTTTTAACGCCATCACCAAAACAGCCATCCAGCAGGCCTTTTCCCATCCTCATGAATTGGACATGGATAAGGTCAACGCCCAGCAGGCCCGGCGGATTCTCGACCGCATCGTCGGTTATGAAATCAGCCCTCTGTTGTGGAAAAAAGTCGCGCGGGGCCTTTCCGCCGGTCGTGTTCAAAGCGTTGCGGTCAAGCTGATTGTCGAACGGGAACGTGAAATCCTGGCCTTTATCCCCGAAGAATTCTGGAAAATTACAGGCATTTTCTCCGTAACCAACGATCCCAAACTGGCTTCGGCCTATGCCTCCTTCCTAGACCAAAACGGCGAAAAAGGTCCTACCGCCCAGCAGCGCGGCCAATGGCTTTACGACCATCAAAGCCTTGAAGCCCTTTTGGCCTCCGTTGCTGGTAAAGAATTCCGACCAAATAATGCTAACGACGCTCAAAATGTGCACAAAGCGCTAAATAATGCCACTTTTTCCGTCAAAGAGGTGAAAACTCGCCGCACAAATACCAATCCTTCCGCACCATTTATTACCTCAACGCTTCAACAACAGGCTGCTAATCGTTTGGGTTTTGCCGCCAAACGAACCATGCGTATCGCCCAGCAATTGTACGAAGGTATCGAAATCAAAGGTCTGGGCAGTCTCGGTCTCATTACCTACATGCGTACCGACAGCACGCACCTGGCGCCGGACGCCATAAAGACTGTACGCGAATACATTAACGCAACTTTTGGCGCTAATTATTTGCCAGAAACTCCCAACAGTTATACCTCCAGTAACAAAGCCGCCCAGGAAGCCCACGAAGCCATCCGGCCTACCGATGTCACCCTCTCGCCGGATAAACTCAAAAAAGATCTCAACGATGAACAATTCAAACTTTACGACCTGATTTGGCGGCGTTTTGTCGCTTGCCAGATGGCCGCCGGCCAATGGGACGTTACCAGCGTCGCCATCGCCGCAGATACCCCCCTCGGCGAAGCGATTTTCAAGACCACCGGACGTAAACTGGTGTTCGACGGCTATATGAAAGTTAATGGCCTGAACGTCGGTCAGGATAACCAACTCTTGCCGCATTTGGAGCAGGAACAAAACGTCTTCGCTATAAAAACCGAACCATCACAACATTTTACCACTCCGCCGGCGCGCTATTCTGAAGCATCATTGGTCAAAGCGCTGGAAGCCGAGGGCATCGGTCGGCCCAGCACCTACGCCTCTATTATTTCCACTATTCAAGACCGGGGATATGTTGAGCAGATTGATAAGCGCTTTCATCCTACTGACTTGGGCATTGTCGTCACTGACAAGCTCAACGAGCACTTCCCGCGCGTTATGGATGTTGCTTTTACTCGCCATATGGAAGAACAGCTCGACAAGGTGGAGGAGCAGCATCTTGACTGGGTGCAGGTGCTGCATGAGTTTTACGATCCCTTCAAGGAAACCCTTGATCGCGCCCATGAAGAAATGCAACACGCCAAGGCTGAAACACAACCCAGCGATTACACCTGCCCCGAATGCGACAAACCGCTGGTGTATCGTTTCGGCAAAAATGGCCGCTTTCTTTCATGCAGTAATTACCCCGAATGTAAGTTCGCTTCGCCCTGCGACCGCGATGGCAAAATGGTCCAACCCGAAGAAACCGAACACAAATGTCCTAACTGCGGAAAACCAATGATCTTACGTAAAGGCCGTTTCGGCTCGTTCCTCGGTTGCAGTGATTATCCTGAATGCAAAACCACCCTTAAACTAGATAAGGAAGGCAACCCTCTGCCGCCCAAAGATCCCCCGCAGCCCAGCGGCGTACGCTGCTATAAATGTGAAGGGGAATTGGTCATTCGTCAGAGTAAACGTGGTCCGTTCCTGGGCTGCGGCCGCTTCCCCCGCTGCCGCACCATCGTCAGCATCAAGCAACTCGACCACCTTAAAGAACTGCAATCCGAAGGCCAATGGCCCCCGGATTCCTGGGAAAAAGCGGACGAACTTCTCGGCCGCAATAAATCCGCCGCGGAAAAGAAAACCACCGGCAAGACCGCAACCCAAAACATCTCAACCTCCAAAAAAACCGCCGCCAGAAAAAAAGTTACCCGAAAACCCCCCGTTAAAAAGACTTAAGACTAGTCATAGCTTTCTCCCGATAGTTAATTCCTGTTGCAGAAGGCGTAGTGGCACCGCATCCGCCTCAGACGGACTACCCCCGGGTCCTTTTCGCGTTAGAGACGCTGTGGGTGGTTCGAAAAATCGAGGCCAGGATGCCCTCGACACCTTTGGGCAACAGATACTATTCTGGAAAATTTATCACCAAAATTTAAATTTAATCCAACCATATCTCTTTTTTTTCGTCATATTATGCGGATACAATTGCTTTTTAAATACATAGTTGTTCAAAGTGCCGGTTTATAACCCATATGATATATCCATACTCGATGCTAGTGATTATAACCTAAGCCATTCAATGAAGTTACAAAAGGAGAACCACATGAAAATCGACCGCCAATCGTGTGCCGTAGGTGTACTTTTAGTAGCCTGTATCCTCCTAGGTTTCGGATGCGCCAACTATGTAACCCCCGGACCGGGGGCCAACATGCTCGCCATGGCTGAAACAGAAGGTATCCAAATAAACAGCAAAGATACCCTTATCGACGACTACACCATCAAGGATTCCTTTAAACGCGTGCCTCTGGCGAAGTTCCCCGCCCATATTGCCATTGTTCGCATCCAGGCAGGAGGGTATCGCTCATATACCTCAACGGGGTATGGCACGGGCAGGTTCAGTGTGCTTACCGGCCACGACATTGAAACCGACGCCGATTTTGAACGCATCTCCAACATGGCCATGGTCGCGGCCGCCGCTCCACTTAATCGCATGGTTATCCCGCCGGTTATTGACAGCGTCACGGAGCTTCGCCGCGCCGCTGCCGTGGTTCAGGCCGACATGCTGTTAGCCTATACCATCGACACACAATTTAACGTCAAAGATCACGACATTGGGCCTTTGGGCGTTATCACCCTGGGATTTTTGCCGAATCAGGAAGCCCATGTCACCTCCACGGCTTCGGCCATTATTTTCGATGTACGCACCGGTTACGTCTTCGGTCTTGCCGAAACCACCGCACGCGAAACCCAAATGGCCAGTATTTGGTCCAGTGCCGAGGCCGTGGATCAGTCCCGCGTCAAGGCGGAAACCAAAGCCTTCCAAAACCTCCTTGGCGAATTGGAAAAAACCTGGAAGGGCATTCTCGAAACTCATGTTAATAACCCGACCGTCAAATGATGTGGTAAAGCCATTTTCTTCTAATCGTTGTCGATTTGGAATAACTTACGACATTCATGCGGCCAGGAAAGAGAGGAGCTTTCGGTGACGATTGGCTCCCACTGATGCCGCTCTTCTTTTCTTCTCATCTCCGAAAGGACGGTATTGGCCAAATATTTGTTGCGCGGCTGGTCCAGTTCCTGCATCATGAAGGGTATAACCTGTTTGAATTCGGGCAGAAGATCCATGGGGTAGTCGTGGGAAGGATCGCGGGGAACGACTTCCCAC
>JAFGBA010000366.1 GCA_016933395.1 Sedimentisphaerales bacterium
AGGATTTTTTGCTCGTCATCCAACAAAACGACTTTGCAACTGATGGAACCTACATCAATGCCAAGGTGCAAACCGCCATGTTCCGGCATCCGCAATGGTTCCGACGTGATGTCGCGCCGGAGGACAGAAGCCTTGCCGTTCAATTGCGTCATGATTGAATCCTTATATTGTCCTACCGAATCAAGGGCATACGGGATTCCCGTCGCCGTATTGTAGCGGTAAAATATGGTTTTTCAAAGCCCACATTGGGACAACTGTTGTTGTATTAGCGATTTTCTGCCCGCTCACGAATACCATCACGAATTCGCTCCAACAATTCAATTAAAGTATGCTGTTGTTGTTCATTAAGTACGGACAAACGTCGTTGGATTTCATTTCGATATACAGGCTCCACTTTATCCAGAACGTCCTTTCCTTTTTTAGTCAATTGGATGATATTATAGCGTCGATCCGCAGGATCAGCCGTTCGTTTTACCAATTGAGCTTTTTCCATTCGGTCGATCAAGGTAGTGATATTCGCGCCGTTGACAAGCATCATTTCGCTGAGGCGAGCCTGACTAAGACCTTCCTTTGAGTTACTCTGGTAGCGTAGCAACATTAAAACATTGAACTGAACGTTGGTCAGGCCGAAGCGATTGAAGAAAAAGGCTGCTTCCTTTTTAATACAAGTACTTGTATGCACTACACTTAAAACTGCTTCCCGTGAAAGCAGGTCTATCGGTTGATTTAAATGTAATTCTTCGTGAATTCGCATCGTTAACAATATATTTAATATATTAACTATTTATATATTAATTTATTTCGGGAATGTCAATACTTTTTCTTTTTTTTGGAAAATAATTCCAAGATAACTTTTTTTGCCGTTTTCAGGATTGATAACGCCGGTTTTAAGGTAATATTCCAACGCTTCTCTTCGATTGGTCGATAAGTAAAAGGATATGAGTTTAATTAAACGGCTGACGGGCGATGGTTTATTCGGACGGTGTGTTCGGGCGTGCGGCTGGCTGGGGGTAGGCACGGCCGGAACGCAAGTTATCCGCATGGTGCGCCTGGGGATATTGACGTATCTGTTGGCGCCGGATGATTTTGGGATTTTAGGATTGGCATGGTGCGTGGTGGCGTTGATGGAGGAATTCTCCGATACCGGCGTTAAACATGCGTTGATTCAGAATCCGCGGGGAAGCGAAAAGGCCTACCAGGATGGGGCCTGGTGGGTCAACTTTATACGGCATGCCTTGATGACGGTAGTCTTATTCATCACAGCAAGACCGATTGCAGAGGGGATTTACCATAAACCCGAAATAACCAGATTATTACACCTGAGTTGTATTATTATGTTTGTAAATGGGCTAAGCAGCGTCGGTCTGGTTTTGCTGCGGCGGGAATTACGGTTCGGCCGGATTGCGTTAGTGACGATTGTATCCAATGGGATGGGATTGTTGGGAGCGGTTGTAGTAACCTGGTTGGTACGTACGGCTGAAGGCGTGGTGTGGGGTGAAATCGTGGTTTCTATCACGACGTGTGTGTTAAGTTATATGATTCACCCCTATCGACCGGGATGGCGGCAACACCGACAAGCCCTTAAGGAAATGATCAGCTTCGGAGCGGTGGTGTATATTGTTTCGCTTATTACATGCCTGTCGGAACGTCTTGATATTTTGTTATTACGGAGGATTACAGGGGATTATGACACAGGATTATACGCTCTGGCGATGACCATTATTTTGGCGCCACTGGGTTTATTTTCAATGTTGTCTATTTCAATAGGAGTACCGGCGTTATCGAGCCTCCAGCATGATCGGGCGGCATTGCGGCAGGGATTGGGCAAAATCGTCGCCGGCGGGTTATTGATATCGATACCGGTTTTCGCCCTGATAGCCTTATTGGCCGGTGATATTGTCAAGGTTTTACCGGAAAAATATGCCGATATCGCAGGACCGCTGGGCTGGTTGTGTTTTTTTGGCTGGGCCAATTCGCTGGCGCGTAAATTATCGCCGGCGCTGTACGCCATAAATCGGGTTTACTGGTGCGGGATATTCGGCATGGTGCGAGTGGTGATAGTGGCCGTTCTCATCGGGCCGATGTATAAGCGATGGGGACTGGCGGGGGCGTGTTGGGCGACAAATTTAGCCATTGCGGCCGGTGATGTATGGTTTTGGTGGATATTAATACGGGAATTATGCTGGCCAATGAGGGAATTGGGGGCGCAACTGGCCATGGTGGGGCGGAGTGTTCTGGGAGGCTTGATGGGAGGATTTTGTGTGTGGGGAATTTTTATGTTGGTCGGAAATATATGGGGTGACTCGTTATGGATGCGATTGAGTATATGCGTGGCGGGACTTGCGAGTTATATGTGGGCGGGCTGGGCGCATTATCAGCGCGCCCAACGCTGGCGAACCGCACCATCCGTTTCATGATATAATCATATTTTAACTGGATTTTGACTCCAGGGTGAATATGATTTTGACACTAGCTCGGACAGTGATTTTGCCCAAAGCAACCGTCTCGCTCAGTGATTCGAGTGTGCTGTTGACGTTCAATGATGTTTGCACTTGAGCCATCACATTGGCATTTCTGTAATATCTATCGCCGGCGCCGATATCTCCGCGAATCGTGTTCTCAGTTATTTCCAAGGGAATGCCGATTTTCTGGTCGAGTACCTCCGCAATTTTTTCAGCTTTTTCCTTTGCGGCTGCCGTCGCCATTTGTCGAGCCTGTTCCCGATATTTCTTCAAATCTGATGTCATAAAGCGGATGTCGTGAATTTGATTAACGCCGGCTTCCAATAATTGTGTAATTAAATCTTCCAACTTAGTCATATCCGTTATGGTGATTGAGAACGTATTATACACATAAAAACCTTTGCAAGCCTTACCACTCCACCAATCGGATTCGTATTCTGGATAAACACTGAGATAATCTGTTTGGATATTTTCTTTTGGTATTTGGAGAGATTCGCAAATGTCGAATGTTTTTTTCAGAGCTTCATTATTTTTCTGTTTAGCGGATTGGAGTTTTTTGTCCCAGCTTTTAACGCCGCATGTTAGAACCACTTTATCAGGTGTGACTTTGACATCCGCTTCACCGATGACGGTAATGGTGCGTTGGCGTGGTTGTTCGTCGGCCGCTAAAAGGTGGGGGCATGTTAAGGCGACAAGACACAGGATGG